>JALWRY010000212.1 GCA_027080445.1 Thiohalobacter sp.
TGATCGAAAAGCACATGCTGGGCTTCTTCTTCGGAGAAGGCGACTACGGCCAGTTACCGGCCGGTTTCCAGCAGGCGGGTGGTGGCGGCAAAAAGTAACACTTCCCTCCACCTCGCCACCACAAACCAATGCTGAACCCTTACTATCTGTAGGAGCGGGCTTGCCCGCGAACAGCAGCGGATTCGCGGGCAAGCCCGCTCCTACGGAGAGTAAGCGTCAGGTTCTTCACGAGTGCTACGCGCGTAATGATGAAACATCACCTTCAATACGCAACACCGGCGCCACCACAAAATTCAGTTTGTCGCACGCTTCCCGCAAAGCCCGGGTAACGTCCTCCACCCTGTCCCCGCTGGCAAACAAATAGCCGGGATACTGGTTGCCTTCCGGCAACGGCACCAGTTCATTGCCTTCGCGGATAATGATATCCACCCGGTCAATATGTTTGACCTTGCGCGCCGCTTCAATCCCCTCCACCCGACGCAGTATGCCGCCCTTGCGGATCGGCAGCATCATGACACCACGCGGTTTTTGCGCTGGCCGGTTCGTCAGGGGTTGCCCGGTGGCCAGTGAAATCACCAGTTCCTCCAGGTTGAAATCACTGCCCTGGTCAAGAATCCGTGCGCAATCGCCACCGATGGTGCGCGAGGCGACTTCCAGTATCCAGGCGTCACGCGCATCGACGCGCAACTCCGCGTGTACCGGCCCGGTAGTCAGCCCATAGGCTTCACAGGCGCGAGCCACATTGTGCTCGATCCGCGCCTGCGTCGAGACATCGAGCTGCGAGGGGGTGACATAGATCGTCTCTTCGAAAAACGGTCCGGTTAACGGATCGGGTTTATCGAACAGGGTCAGCGTGGTGAGTTTACCCTCGTGCAGAAAGCCCTCGTACGCCACCTCGATGCCATCGATATAGTCTTCCACCAGCAGGTGCGTTTGCAGGAACGGGTCGCTTTGTTCAGCAAGGACAGGGCGCACGCGCTCACAGGCCGCAACAAATGCCTCGGCATCATCAACGCGTATCACCCCACGGCTGGCCGACAGGTTGAGGGGTTTGATCACGCACGGCCAGGGAAGTCCCTGCGTCTGGGCTTCGAGCGGTTTTTGCAGGTCGACAAGACTGTGGATCGGCACCGGGCAGCCGGCCAGCGCCAGGTGCGCGCGCGCCAGATCCTTGCGCCGGGACAGTTGTGCGGCTTCAGGCGGATTGTGTGGCAGGCCCAGCGCCTGTGCGGCCATGGCGGCCAGCTCGACCGTACTGTCGTCGCTGCCGAGTATGCCGTCGAAGGGGGTCAGTTCCGCCTGCCGGAGAATATCCTGCAAGGCCCTTTCGGGATCTTCCGGGTCGATGTGCAAGCCATTGGAAACTTCGGTAATGAGGGAGTGTTCGCCACGCGAGGCGATCAACGTATCCACCCCCATTCGCCGGGCGGCGAACAGGTAGGGGGCGATACGGTAGCTGCCCGGCTGGGCAATCAGCAGTAGACGGATCAGCCGCAACCGCCGCCGGCTGCG
>JALWRY010000213.1 GCA_027080445.1 Thiohalobacter sp.
CCTTCTATCTTTACGCTAACTGCAGGCGTCTGACCAATGACAGCTTTACCTTTGTGCAAGACCTGCTGGAGCAGGCCGGCGTTGCCGTGACGCCCGGCCTTGATTTCGGCGAATGGCAGGCCGGGCAGCACGTGCGCTTTGCCTACACCACCGATATGGCGAACCTGGAACTCGGTATCGAGCGTATGACAAAGCACCTGGAACATACAGCATGAAAGATATTTTCAATGGCCCACGCTACCTGCTTGAGGGCGCCGCCCTGTTGACGCGCCCGAAACTGCGTCGCTTCGTGATCATTCCCCTGTGTATCAACCTGCTGCTGTTCGGCGGACTGATCGCCTGGGCCTACAGCTGGGTTGACGGTACAACGCAATGGCTACTGTCGCGACTGCCATCCTGGTTACACTGGTTGAGCTTCTTTATTGTTCCGCTGTTCTGGACGACCAGCCTGGTAGTAATCTTCTACAGCTTTTCGGTTGTCGCCAATCTTATTGGTGCACCCTTCAATGGCTTGCTGGCGGAAGCCGTGGAAGCCCACCTGACCGGCAAGACCTTCACCTCGAACTGGCGTGACGTGGTGCGCGATATCCTGCCGGCCATGTTCTCGGAGTTGCGTAAACTGCTGTACTACCTGCTGCGCGCCATCCCGCTGTTTATCCTGTTGTGGATACCGTTGCTGAACCTGCCCGCCACGGTGTTATGGGTCCTGTTCGGCGCATGGATGATGACGGTGCAGTACCTCGACTACACCATGGCCAATCACCGGCTGTTTTTCGCCGAGCAACGCGCGCGCTTGCGTAAACGGCCGCTACTGGCCTGGAGTTTTGGCGGGCTGGTGATGGCCTGCACAATGATTCCGGTGGTGAATTTTATCGTCATGCCCGTCGCGGTCGCGGGGGCGACGGTGATGTGGGTTCGGGAAGAGGACTTGCGTTCAGGCAGTTGATTTCGTCACGGGAGGGGTTTGCCTTGCTGCGATGCCCGGCTGCACCGATTCGCCGGGAAACCGGGACAAACCGGCGCTTTACACCTCTGCCAGAGTTCCCCGCAAAATACCCCGCGCCAGTCGAGCTGCGCCGAACGCTGCTTCGCTATGAAGCGCCCGGGAAACAGGAATACCTAGCTTCTTCGCGCGCAGTATTTCCCAGCGGGTGTTGTGTGCGCCACCGCCGACGCTAAGTATTCTGGTGGGTGCAGGTGCACCACAGGTATGTAACAGCCGGTAAGCTTCCGCCTCGATGTTTGCCAGTCCCTCCAGGATGCCCTGGAAAAATACCCGGTCCGATGAAGGGCGAGGCGTCAGTCGCGGCGCCAGTGTCGGGTCGGCAACCGGGAAGCGTTCACCGGGGGCGGGTAGCGGGTAATAATCGAGGCCGGTGGGATGCGCCGGGTCGAGGAGGCGGCTGTAGCGGTGGATGTCGCAGCGACTGAAATAGTGTTTCAGGATGGCGCCGCGACTGACGCCTCGCCCTTCATCGGACCGGGTATTTTTCCAGGGCATCCTGGAG
>JALWRY010000214.1 GCA_027080445.1 Thiohalobacter sp.
GTGTTGCGACCTGCCGCTGTTGCGGCAGTACCCTGTTCAGATGTCCACGTGGCGGCACCGAAGTCCCGCTGGCGCTTTTTGTCTCTTCACTGATTCTATTCCTGATCGCCAATAGCTACCCGATCATGGCACTTGAAATCGCGGGTATAGAACGCGAGACGACACTGCTCGGTTCCGCACTGGCTTTTATCCACGAGGGATACCCGGCGCTGGCGGTAATCGTCGCCCTGTCCAGTGTACTCATCCCCGGTTTCAGTATTCTTGGCCTGGTCTACGTGCTGTTATCTATCCATCATCAGCTTGACTGGCCTTTCACGAAACCGCTCCTGCGCTGGGTCAGCCGTATGTTGCCCTGGGGCATGATGGATGTTTTCCTGCTCGGCATACTTGTCTCACTGGTCAAGCTATCCGCACTGGCGGATGTCGTTCTCGGGCCGGGATTTTATGCCTTTGCGGTCCTCATTGTTTTGTATGCTGCTGCTGTTTCGTCACTTGAGCCGCATTTTCTCTGGGAGCAACTGGACAGGCCATCAACCCGCCACGCGGAGGAGACAGCATGACCGGGCCCTGTGTTCGCGCCAGGGATCGCGGGCTGGCGGGCTGCCCTGTCTGCGGCGGGATCGTCAGGCTGCAACACCATGAACACGGTCGATGCCCACGTTGTGGTTCCGGGGTACATTACAGGAAGCACAACAGCCTAAGCCGGACCTGGGCGCTGTTGATCAGTGCATTCATTATGTACATCCCCGCCAACACCGAACCGATCATGCGTACGGTATCGCTGGGACAGGAAAGCTCAAATACGATCCTCAGCGGCGTTATCTACTTCCTGCAGCATAATGAATGGCCACTGGCACTGGTTATTTTCCTGGCCAGTGTGTTATTGCCGCTGCTGAAAATGCTTGCCATCGCCTATATCCTCATCATGGTCCAGCGTGGTTCGACACGACAAAGAGCAGAACGCACCCGCCTGTATATCATTGCCGAACTCATGGGCCGGTGGTCGATGGTCGATGTCTTCGTTGTGGCGCTGCTGGCCGCACTGGTACAGTTAGGCGCCCTGACAAGCATAGAGCCGGGGCCTGCCGGTATTTCATTTGCCGCCATGGTCATTCTTACCATGTTTGCCGCCATGACATTTGATCCAAGATTGATCTGGGATCCGAAGGAATAGGCCATGACGGACGAGGAAACCCCGCCGGAAGCCGACATCCCGGCCGCCACCACAAAACCCAAAGACCGACGTATTTCCGTGGTATGGGTGATACCTGTTATTGCCGCCCTGATCGGCGCATGGCTGGTGTTCGGGAGTGCAACGGAAAAGAAAGCCTTTGCAGAAATAACCTTTGAGAATGCGTCGGGACTGGAAGCGAAAAAAACTGCGGTCAAATTGCGCAATGTAAGAGTCGGTACCGTCAAAGGTGTCCGGTTTTCCAGCGACCTTTCCAAGGTTGTTGTTCGAATCGAGCTGACAGGTATCGAGCAGGAACGCCTGACCGACACAACC
>JALWRY010000215.1 GCA_027080445.1 Thiohalobacter sp.
GATGAACTGGCAAGCTGCCCGTCGTTAGCGGGCGTGATTCTCACTGATGCGTCCATACCCGAACACCCCGAACGCACAGGTTTTAAGGTAATCGACTGGACCCGTTTCATGCAGGCGGAAGCCTGTGCGCGGCACCGTATGATCGATGCTGATGTGGCCGCGATCCTGTATACCTCAGGCAGTACCGGCAAACCCAAGGGTGTCGTCCTCTCTCACCGGAACATGGTGGCTGGTGCGAAGAGTGTCGCCAGCTACCTGGAAAATACCGCCGACGACCGGTTGCTGGCGGTGCTGCCTTTCAGTTTTGATTATGGCTTCAGCCAGCTGACGACCGCCTTCCTGAGTGGTGGGTGCGTGGTACTGATGGACTACCTGCTGCCGCGTGATGTCATCCGCGCTGTCGCCCGGGAAAAAATTACCGGGCTGGCCGCCGTTCCCCCGCTCTGGACACAGCTCGCCGGCCTGGCGTGGCCGGAAGAGGTGAACCAGACCCTGCGTTATATGACCAACTCCGGTGGCGCCATGCCGCAGGAAACACTCTCCAGGCTTCGCAAGGCCGTCCCGTCGAGCAAGTTCTATCTGATGTACGGGCTGACGGAAGCCTTCCGCTCCACCTACCTGCCACCCGAACAGCTCGACAGGCGCCCGGATTCGATGGGCAAGGCCATCCCCAATGCGGAAATCCTGGTGGTCAGGGAGAATGGAGAACTGTGTGGCCCCGGCGAGACCGGCGAACTGGTCCACCGGGGTGTCCACGTTGCACTCGGCTACTGGAATGACCCGGAACGGACAGCGGAACGCTTCCGGCCACTGCCACAACAGCAGGCCGCCCTGCCCCGGGCGGAAATCGTCGTCTGGTCAGGCGACAATGTGCGCATCGACGAGGAAGGTTACCTGTATTTCGTCGGGCGCCGGGATGACATGATCAAGACTTCCGGTTACCGGGTGAGTCCCACCGAGATAGAGGAAGTGATTTACGCGGATACGGCGGTCGAACATGCCGCCGCACTGGGCATCCCGCATCCACAACTGGGCCAGGCCATTGTCGTCGCCGTTTCCCCCCGAAACGGCATGACGATCGATATTGAAGCCTTGACCGGCCAGTGTAAAAAACACCTGCCTTCCTTTATGGTACCGCTGGAAATCCGGCTGTTTGACCGGCTTCCCAGAAACCCGAATGGCAAGATCGATCGCAAACAGTTGCTTGACCCGTTCAGGAATCGCTTCGAGAATCCGCCAAAATGACAAAATCACCCCCCAGGCACATTGAGCAAACGGCTTTCCCGGTCGTGGACAACTGTCTTCAGATTGGCGGCATCCCCCTGCCGCAACTGGCCAGGCGTGTCGGCTCGACACCGTTTTATGCCTATGATCGCTCCGTCCTCACCCGTCGTGTCGCGGACCTGCGCGCCTTGTTGCCCGATGCCATCAAGCTGCACTACGCAATAAAAGCCAACCCCATGCCTGCGCTGGTCCAGCATATGGCGGGACTGGTGGACGGTTTTGACCTGGCCTCCGGCCAGGAGATGAAAGTGGCGCTGGACACCGGCATGTCGCCCGGTGAAATCAGTATCGCCGGACCGGGTAAGTCAGCGCAGGAACTGTCCTGCGCCATTGCCGCCGGGATCGTCATTAACATCGAATCCGAATCCGAACTGCAACATATCCTCAGACTGGCCGAAAAGGGGCAGGAAAAACCGAAGGTCGCTATCCGCGTCAACCCGGATTTTGAACTCAAGGCCTCCGGCATGAAAATGAGCGGCGGCCCCAAACAGTTCGGCATCGATGCCGAGCGCGTGCCGGCCGTCCTGCAGGAAATCGGGCGACTGGACATGGATTTTGTCGGCCTGCACATTTTCAGTGGCTCACAGAATCTCCGCGCAGAGGCCATCACCGAAGCGCAGAATAAAACCCTTGAGCTGGCGATTCGTCTTGCAGAAAGCGCCCCGGCGCCGGTCCGCAAGCTGAATATCGGTGGCGGCTTTGGCATCCCCTATTTCCCCGGCGAACAGGAACTCGATACCCGAAGTATCGCGGACAACCTCGAAGCACTTCTGCCGCGCGCCAACCAGGCCCTGGACAACCCGGAGATCATCCTCGAACTCGGACGCTACCTGGTCGGCCCGGCAGGCATCTATGTCTGTTCCGTCAGGGACCGGAAAGTGTCGAGGGGACAGGTTTTCCTGGTGAGCGATGGCGGACTGCACCACCACCTGGCGGCCTCGGGCAACTTTGGCCAGGTGATCCGCAAAAACTACCCGGTCATGATTGGCAACCGGGTAAAAAGCGAGGACAGGGAAACCAGTAGCGTGGTCGGCCCCCTGTGCACCCCGCTCGATCTGCTCGCCGACCGCATGGAACTGCCGAAAGCCGATGTCGGTGACCTGGTTGTCATTCTCCAGTCCGGTGCGTACGGCCTGACGGCGAGCCCCACGGCTTTCCTCAGCCACCCGTCCCCGCAGGAAGTGCTGGTCTGAATGGGCCGACAGCCAGATGACTAAAAAAATCCTGGCGATCGCCTACCATTACCCGCCCATACATCGCAGTAGCGGTGTCCACCGGACGGTGAATTTTGTTCGCTATTTACCGGGTTATGGTTGGGACCCGGCCGTCCTGACCGTACACCCCAGGGCCTATGAAGCCGCGGATACCGGCGTCACCGGGGATAACCAGCCGCCTGCCCCGGTACGCCGTGCGTTTGCCCTGGATACGCGCCGCCACTTGTCCATCAAGGGCCGCTATGCCAAGTTCATGGCCATTCCGGATCGCTGGATCAGCTGGTGGCTGGGCGCCATTCCTTCCGGCCTGGCGATGATCCGCCGCCAGCGGCCTGACATTATCTGGTCAACCTACCCCATCGCCACCACGCACCTGATTGCATTCACCCTGCACAAGCTGACCGGTATTCCCTGGGTTGCCGATTTCCGTGACCCGATGACCGACGAGGATTACCCGACCGACCCTACCGTCAAAAAAGTTTTTCAGTGGATCGAAAGCAAGGCGATACAGCACTGCGCGCGTGCGGTCTTCACAACCCCCGACACGCTGGAACTGTATGCCCGTCGTTTCCCTGAAATTAACCGGTCAAAATTTGCTGTCATCAGTAACGGCTACGATGAGGCATCGTTCAGGGAGGCCGAGCAAAGCCTGAAGAAACATCCCCATCCAAAGCCCCCGGAGGGGCAGATGGTCTTTGTACACAGCGGTATCCTGTACCGTTCGGAAAGAAACCCGGAGCCATTTTTCAACGCCCTTGCTGAACTGCACCAGGAACAGTTCATCGCTCCAGACACGCTGAAAGTCATTCTTCGGGCAAGCGGTGATGAAGATTATTATCACCAGCGTTTAAAACAGCTGGGTCTTGAAGATATTGTTTTGCTGGAAACGCCTGTACCCTATGCCGAGGCGCTGCGTGAAATGCTCTCGGTTGACGGATTGCTGCTGTTCCAGGCCGCGAACTGTAATCACCAGATTCCGGCCAAGGCCTACGAGTACATTCGTTCCGCCAGGCCGGTATTGACGCTGACGGACCAGGCGGGGAATACCGCGGCGCTGATGAAGGAAGCCGGCTACGACACGATTGCCGATATCGAGTCAAAAGAAGCGATCAAACGCACACTGGTCACCTTTATCAACGGCATCCGGCAAGGCGGAATCAAAACCCCGGGCGCGGAAACCATCGCCACCTATTCGCGCAAACAGAAAACAGGCGACCTGGCAGCCATCCTGGATGCTGTCGTCAGCGACTAGGCTGCCCCAGCGGTAAACAAATCCTGTCGCCGGCGTACTCGAAGGCGCCGATGTCAACGGCCCTGTCCTTGCGCGGGTTCCCGCAGAAGTCATACTTTAGTTCATCCCTCGAACGGCCCCGGTTCACAAGCTCGCTGCCGTCAACCAGCTTGAAGTTCCCGGCCTCCGGCAGCTGGAACCAGTCATGAAAGACATCGCCTTCCAGGTCATTGCTGAAATCCGCGACAAGGTTCGAGGTTCGAATACTCAGGCCACCGTTGCGGTCGTCAACGCGGCCGCTGAGGATATTATTGAAAACCACGGCAGTTGACTCCGGGAAACGGACGTCAATACCAAGGGTGTGATACAGGGTATTGTTATAGATCTCGGTTGAATGCGCCTTGTTAAGGTAAATGCCGACATCGGACGGACAATGCATGATGACATTGTTCCGGATCACACCCCGGTTGTGCTCGTACGAACAACGCCGGTCCCGACAGGCGGAACGATCCGTCCCGCCCCCGCCAAATGACAGTCCCACGCGGACATCGCGCCCGTCGCGCACATTCAGCTGGCAGATGACGATATTGCGCTCGAACAGTGTCCCTGAGGCATCACCCTTGGCAAACGCGGCATAACTGGTTCGATCCCCCCGCCCCTTGGCGAAGTCAGCGATCAGGCTGTTCCTGATCACCCAGCCATTGCTTGCCACAATATCGATCGGCGTGACCGGGTTATCCGTGTCACGTACCGAATGGTTGTACAGGGAACTGGATTCGATCAATCCGTCATCCGGGAATTGCCGGCGCCCGGATTGCGTTTCGCCGTTGATCTTGATCATCGAATTAAAATCGAACAGGCGGTTGTTACGAATCACCGTGCCGTGCGCGGCGCCAACAATGTGGTAGGCGTGTTCACAGGCGCCATCGCTGGCGCAGACGCCCTGCATCTCGAGATTCTCGAACACCCAGTACGGCGCACGGACGAGGAAGCCCTGTGTCGAGGAAACGAGCAGCCTGACCTGGCCCAGCCTTTCGGCCGCCAGGGTAATCGGCTCATCCCGGGTACCGCCATGCCGTATTTCGATGTTGTTACTAATGCGGTATTCCCCTGGCGCGAGGACAATGCGATCACCCGGCTGTGCCGCTTCGATGGCTCGCGAAAGCGATTCCACATTACTCACCTCGTGATCCTTGCCAGGGCCATGCGCGAACGGCGTTGACTGCCGTCCGCTATGACGCTCGACAATGACCGGCCGGCCGCCTGCGTCATAAGACTGGGGCGGGAAAGACACGGCAGGGTTCGCCCCCCGGCCATTCCAGTGCTCGCTGCCCGGGTCAATGTGATAGATCTTTCCATACAAGGTGCTACCGGCTTCCAGGACGCCGAGCGCGTTGAAACCGGCATTCATACGTTCCGACAGGGCGGGACTTTTCCCCTCGAGGTGTATCACCAGGCGCTCAGCCAGCACCGGAAACGGGAGGTGTAGCTGGTAGAGGGCTTTACCGAAGAAAACCAGTGCAGCGATCACCGCCAGGTTCACGATCACACCGGAAATCACAAAATGAAGTTTAAGCAGCCTGCGAAAAACATGCGCCATATGACATACCCCGATTCTGAAACAGGATTGTTACCGCTCCCGGCTTTCGAGCGCCTCGACCCATGCCACCGTCCAGTCAGCCACCCGGTCGCGCCATTCCCGCCGTGAAAAGGTATGGTTTGCTTCGGCAAAGTCTATGCGCTCGATACTGTCCCGGGCCAGTGTTTTTTTCCACTCAGGGGAAGCATTGATCAAATCCCTGAATTCATCCGCCACGTAGTCCTGGTTGCCACTCAGGATCAGCATTACCGGACCGGAAAAGGCTTCGAGACCACGACACATGCGCGCCTGGAACGACTCATCGACAACTGCCCCGTTACTGTCACCGCTGTTTCGGAACACCGCCTTGCGTAGCATTGCCGCCAGTGAGATCAAGCTCTCGCTGAAATCCAGTTTCCCGTGCAGGATTTTGCTCCACAGTTCGCGACTGAAGATTCTCTGCAGGTAGTAGTGTTTGATATAGGCCCTGGCCGCGCCGGACTCGGAACGCACCCAGGGGTTCAACAGCACCAGCCCTGAAACCCTCGCATCCTGCGGCGCATAAAACAGGGCGGCGGAAGCTGCATCGCACAGCCCCCAGAGTGCAACAGACGCCAGCCCTTCCACGCGATCAAGAAAGACCTGGACAGCCGCTGCAATATCGCTGTCCAGCGCTTCAAAACTGCGTTCGGCGCCTTCGCTGTCGCCCATGCCCCGGTAGTCAAAACGCATGACGGCAATGCCTGCCCCGGCGAGCCGCCTTGCCAGCAGGGTAAACTGGCGGTGACTGCCGACCCGGTACTGCGGACCACCAACGATGACCAGTACGCCATGGCGCTGACAGCGGGCGGGCTTGTGAATAATCCCGACCAACTGACTCCCCTCGCAGGGGAAGGTAAAGGTTTCCTCCATTACCCGCTGCATTGAAAATGCTTCCGGAAAGTCGCTGTACCGACGTCTATCATCTCCGT
>JALWRY010000216.1 GCA_027080445.1 Thiohalobacter sp.
CGCCATGGGCAGCGGCGTGCGCTGGGCGTTGGAGATGGATACCACCGGCATATCGGTAAACTCGCGGTACACCGCCTGCAGATCGGGCAGGTCCAGGCGGCCGTGCAGGGTGGTCACCTGGGGCGTATGCAGGTGCCGCCACAGGGGGAAATGGAGAAAATCGGTATGAAAATGAATGATGTCAAAATTTTCCGCTTCCCGGGCCACGGCGGCGAGTTGCAACATGCCCCAGGCCGTGGGATCGCGCCGCTGTTGCGACAACCGCAGCGCCTCCGGTACTACCGCACGCAACTCGGCGCGGGTCTGCGAATCACCGCTGGCGAACAGGGTCACCGCATGGCCCTGACGCACCAGCTCCTCGGTCAGATAATGTACTACGCGCTCCGTACCCCCGTAGGTCCGGGGGGGAACGCTTTCAAACAGGGGGGAAACCTGGGCGATCTTCACAATTCACTCACCTCCGCAAATAGTCCATGTTCGCCTCGGTACCGGTGCCGCGTACTCCCTTTTCCAGGCGGCGGGCCCGGTTAACACAGCAGCTGGCCCTGCAACGAGGCCAGCATAAATTTGCTGCGCCATTACATGGGGTCTCGCCAGGGAAATTCAAGCGGTCGGCTTGCCTCGGGGAAAATCTCCATTCCCTTTGACACCGCTCAAATACAGTGCTGGACGCGGGGCGGAGATTGGCTAGGCTATAGATACCATTCAGTGGATCGGAGGCTGTCATGGCAATCTCGCACGAGGCTCCGCAGGTCGGTGCACCGGATCCGGAGGCGAAGAACTCGCCTATCTTCGACGAGTGGGACAACGAATACCTGTCGCTCGATCTGGAACTGGAGACCGGCGTCTGCTACTTCAACGGTGAAACGTACAAACGGGGCGACTACGTCTGCAGCGGCAGCGAACTGCTGCGCTGCGAGGAAAAAGGCGTCTGGGTCCGCGAAGGCAGCTGCCACCGGCGCTAGTAAGCCTCGGCTTCGGCGTCTGGTTGATGGCCAGAAAGCGGGACACCACGCTGCGACGCAAGGGCGCGGCTTCAATGCCAGTCAGTGTCCGGATATTGCCTGCCAGTACCGGTTACTCCCACTCTATTATCAATAAGCCAGTTTTGGCTTTTATATTCAGCGGCTCATTTTTGAATGCTTAATTTTTTCAGATAAACAGTATTGTTTTCCTGAAAAATGAGCTTAGCAGATCCACTGCACTATGTGCAGTCTTATGACACAGCATCCTGAGCTAAAGCATCCCTTGGCACCCATATCCAGCCCTCGCTTGGGGAAACGTCAGCCTCTGGCGGCATAAGAGCACCCCGCTTTTCCGCGAACAGACTGGCGACCAAGGCGCAGGTTGCCGCGCCAGGGAGTACCTACGATCTCATGGTTGGCATCGAGAATCACGATGGCGTCACGACTGTTCTGGTTCTTGTCGCAGTTCCAACCACCGATAGACCACTCCCTTGTTTGGTCAGCACCAGTCATTTTTGACAGCTATTCCATACAGCAACGGCTCATGCAGTTACCCCTGGCCTCACCACACTCACCTGACCGAGTAAACACCAGCTATCACTCCTTATCCGCGTCTATTTCGCTCAAATCGTCCAGTGCGCTTTCAGTCAGAATAATCTTTCTCTTTTTCCTTAGCTTAACTACCTTGGGATCAAAGTTTTCCTGAATATCCTCGTGATTTTCGACTATCCAGAGATTAGCCTGGCCAATCTCTTCTGCGCGAAGTTTTTCCACTTCCGCATAGTCGGCCACCAGTGAATTGCAGTCTGACAGAAATTGACGCCAGCGAATCTGCTTCAAAGTTCTTTCATTGGTAAAAACAAAAAATCGGTGAGGATCATCATCCCAATCTTTGTCGTGTACATATACAGCAGGAGGTCGTTGGACATTTGATTTACTCAATGCCAACCAGCGTTCTCGTTTATAGCCATACCAGCGACTTCTTAATTCATCCAACTGAGCCTCCTGTCCTGCCGCATCAATTTTCACATCCCAAAGAAATCCACCTTGTTCTTGCTTGCCATGGTTTTTGCCATCGACATATTCATGGGGAATAAGCTGTTGGATAACTTCCTCGCCCGCAGAATCGATCTCATCCAGCATATAGGTAGCCAGGGAGGTAAATGTTGAATAGTAAAATTGTTCATGTATGAGCAACCTGACCCAGGAAGGGTGCTGGTAGGCATAATATGCAATGCCGCCGTAATCCGGAAAGTCCCGCTTGCGTGCTTCTTCTTGAAACAGGTTGTCCGCATAGTCGTAGTCATAGAGTGTCGGAAAGTCCAGCAGAGTCTTACCCTCCGCCATGCACTCATTGAGATAGATGTAATCGTCGCCAACGCCTGTCGTCAGAAGCCTTGCCCAGTTCAACTGGTTAAGATCGGTTAACGGCACATTCTTCCAGGCTTCGTCAACCTCGTCAGTCCGGCACTTGATATCGAGCAAATCATCCAGCAATACACGCTGTATCCGGAGAATTGCATTTTCACCCATGGTTGCACGGAAGCGTTCCCGCTCCTCGGGCGTCCAGGCATAATAGTGCGCATCCGCTGCGATGAGCGCCTTGCGTGCAGCTACCATCAGCTTTTGTCTATCCAGATGAGCCAGCTTGTAAGGTTTTTCCTTCATTCTTGGACGACTCCGCGTCTACCCAGCGCAATTCAACCTAAGCGGAAAATAGCAGGTTGCCGGATTGCCACAGAGCACGCGCAGTGTAGGCGCTCTGATACCTTGCCAGCATCAATTTAACTTTCATGGTATCGATGCTTTCTGCCTTGCCACGCGGAAAAAATACCATGAAAAAATACCAAGCTGAGGAATTGCTGCTAATCAACACCAATAATTATTGTCTCCTGGCAAGCATTCACGGTCTCCACTGTGAGTAGGCAGTCTATGGCCAACCCGCAGCTCTCCCAATTTCACGCCAATATTTTCCGATATTTACGTTGTGAAATTCCGTAATTTACGATATTGTATTTCCGTATGAATACGCCCCGCCTGTATCCACGCTGGATTGAACCACGAATCCATGAAGCTTTGCTCGATACACCAGTGGTTCTGCTCGCGGGACCGCGTCAGGCTGGCAAGACGACCCTCGTCCGCCAATTCGCTGAACGGGAATTACACTACCTGACCCTCGATGATGAGCTAACCCTGCTGTCAGCATGTGAAGATCCGGTCGGTATGATTCGCAATCTGGACCGCGCCGTTATCGATGAAATCCAGCGCGCGCCCCAATTACTTCTGGCCATCAAAAAAAGTGTCGACGAGGACCGTCGCCCCGGACGCTTTCTGCTGACGGGTTCCGCCAATCTGATGGCACTGCCCACGGTTGCCGATTCTCTCGCCGGGCGCATGGAAAGCCTGATGCTTTTACCCCTGTCGCAGAGCGAAATCGAGAACCGGCCGGCCAACTGGGTTGATAGCGTCTTTGCTGGAAAAATCCTGACAGCAAAGCCTCCGGTACTTGGCGCTGAACTGGTCGAACGTGTTTTACGTGGCGGCTACCCGGAAGCGGTTGCACGGCCAACAGAAAAACGCCGTATTGCCTGGGCCCGGCAATACATCAGTGCCATCCTTCAGCGCGATCTCCGGGATATCGCCGAAATCGACAAACTGGATCAATTGCCACGCTTTCTTCGCGCCCTGGCGCAAACCGCTGGCCAGATGTGCAACTACTCCGAGTTAGGTGGTCAAGTCGGTCTGGATGGAAAAACCGTCTCTCGCTATATCGGCGTCTTTGAGCAACTGTATCTGCTTAAGCGTATTGATGTCTGGGCGCGCAATCGCCTGAAACGCGTTGTCAAAACGCCCAAGCTTCAGTTCATCGACGCCGGTTTACTCGCCAACCTCATGGATATCCACGCCAAAGATGTACAAGCGGACAGAAGCCGTTACGGACATGTTCTGGAGAGCTTTGTATTCGGTGAACTACTCAAGCACTCGACAACTTCTGATGGTGACTATCGGCTACTGTACTATCGGGATGCGGACAAGTTCGAGGTTGATATCGTGATTGAGAACAGCGCAGGACAACTGGTCGGCGTCGAAGTAAAAGCCGCTGCCACCGTTAAAGAGCGAGACCTGCGTGGCTTGAAAAAACTCGCAAGCCTGGCCGGTGATCAATTCTCAGCAGGTGTGCTGCTATACGATGGTGATGAAACCATGCCTTTGGGTAACAAACTATGGGCGGCTCCCCTTTCGACACTCTGGGGTTCCTAAAAGCCGTAATCAATATGCCTACTTGGCCGAGCGCCAAAAAATACCATGACCGCACCAATCCGCCTCTCATGGTATCGCCGGGTTTTGCGCTACAGCCCGTTGGAAATACCATGAAATATACCATTGATGATACAGATTATATCATCAATTCGATTTGTTTAATTTTTAAAATTCAACAGCTTATAAATTCCAGTCACTCCCATTCTATTATCAATAAGCCGTTTTTTAGCTTTTATAAATACCATGTTCAGGAATTGCTGCTGATTGCTACTGAACATTACAAATCATTGGTCAAAATGCGACAAGCTCTGCAGCAGGTTTTTGTTGATAACTGTGACTGTGGCGAGACTCAAAACACGACCTTGCGTTATTAGAACATCTAATATATCATCATTTGATGTCTTTTATTATGCCTTCAAGTGAGGAGAATCGCCTATGAGAACCACTTTAAATATCGACGACCAATTGCTGGCAGAAGCTCAACGGATTACCGGGGTGAGCGAGAAAGTTGCGCTTGTTCGAGAAGGCTTGCGCGCCTTGATTGAACGCGAAAGCGCGCGCCGGTTGGCGCGGTTGGGAGGCAGTGAGCCGCAACTGAAACGGGTACCGCGTCGCCAATCCGAAACCGCAAAATGATCCTGGTCGATACGTCCATCTGGATTGACCATCTGCGCTCCGGGAATAACCAGCTAATCGAATTACTTGATCGTGGCCAGGTACTGGTACACCCCTTTGTCATTGGTGAACTGGCATGCGGAAATTTGCACAACCGCGGAGAGATTCTCAGACTACTCAATGATCTTCCTCAATCGCCTGTCGCTTCTCCGGCAGAGGCACTGCACTTCATAGAACAGAATCAACTGATGGGAAAAGGTATTGGCTACATTGATATCCATATACTGGCTGCAACCGCATTAGCGGAAAATACCCGGCTTTGGACAAGCGATAAGCGACTGAAAAAAGTTGCGATTGGGATGAAACTGACGTTTGATTAAATACTCGCTGTTGCCCACCAGTGCCAGACGTTGCCTGCCAGTACCAATCACTCCCACTCTATTATCAATAAGACTTTTTTATCTTTTATATTCAATGACTTATTTTCCCGCTAAGCGGCAATACCATGAAAAATACCATGCTCAGAAAATCCTTCGAAATGCTCGAAAAAATTGCCGATTGAGCGCAGCTACACAGCACCTTAGGCGACCTTCCGGGCTTTGACTTCCAGGTGAATGCCTTCCTGCTCCTGCAGATAACCGATCACCGCAAACAGATTACTCGCCTGGGGGTTCCCTTTTGGCCCGAATATGCGCATGAGGCTCTTGCTCGACTTGTCGAAAACCCGGGACAGTTCTTCGAACCCGATTGTCGCGTTGATATAGTCGCGCAACACCGCCTTGCCGGTATCGACGTCACCGGAAAGCAGGCATTCGACCCCTTCTTGCAAAAGGGCCTTGCGAAACGCTGTATCCCGTAGGACGCGTGCCTGAATGCTGTCCTTAAAATCTTTCGTCAGAGCCATCATTATACCTCTTGTACCTCTTGCCGTTTCAGGATACCGATTCTGGAGTGGGCAACACCAGCTATGACCCGAGTGACCTGCTTTCAAGGGCCGCTCCGCCAAGTGACACGCTATGACAGGATCAAACCAGCCGAAATCCATATTTAATGCCGATTTTTGGCACTTTTTGCCGATTTTCCACATAATATATAGACTATAGATATTTTTAGTGCTATTTTTGACATTATTTGTCATTAATCACACTAAAAGGGGTCGGCAATGCTAATCGAATTCAGCACAGCCAATTTTCGCTCGCTACGCGATCGTCAAACACTCAGCCTGACCAAGGCCAAAGGCGACGAGCTAGTTGAAAGCAACACATTTACGACGGTAGCAGCCAATACATTCGAGTTACTACGCTCTGCGGCGATTTATGGCCCTAACGCAAGTGGCAAATCCAACTTTCTGCTTGCGCTGCAAACCATGAAAGAAATCATTCTGGAATCAGCAACGAACCTGCA
>JALWRY010000217.1 GCA_027080445.1 Thiohalobacter sp.
CACAGGGCCGCGCCGTCGGTACCCGTATAGGCACCGGCAAGGTGCGGATCATCGACGATGTCAAACACCTGGGCGATTTCCGGCCCGGTGAAGTGCTGGTCGCCGACACCACCACGCCGGACTGGGAACCGGTGATGAAAACAGCCGCCGCCATTGTCACCAACCGCGGCGGCCGTACCTGTCACGCGGCGATCGTATCGCGTGAACTGGGTATCCCGGCCATCGTCGGAACGGACAATGCAACAGCGGTACTCAAAAACGGCCAGTTGATCACGGCCAGCTGCGCCGAGGGCGAAACCGGCAATGTTTACGCCGGCAAGCTCGACTACGCAATCGAAGAGACCGATCTCAGTGACCTGGGACAGCCCCGAACCGAGATCATGATGAATCTGGGCAACCCCGACCAGGCATTCAGCCTCGCCTCCCTGCCGGTGAGCGGTATTGGCCTGGCGCGCATGGAGTTCATCATCAATGAATACATCAAGGCTCACCCGATGGCGCTCATCCATCCGGACAAGGTCGATGACGAAACACGCCAGGCGCTCGAGTCACTCAGTAGCGCCTACAAAGATCCCGTCGATTTTTTTGTCAGAACCCTGTCCGAAGGTGTCGCCACCATCGCCGCCTCGGTCTACCCCAAACCCTGTGTCGTGCGGATGAGTGACTTCAAAACCAATGAATACGCCACCCTGCTCGGCGGCAAATATTTTGAACCGGCCGAAGACAACCCGATGATCGGCTTCCGCGGTGCGGCGCGGTATACACACCCGGACTACGCCGAAGGCTTTGCGCTGGAGTGTGCCGCCATGAAACGCGTGCGGGAAGTCATCGGCATGGACAACGTCATCCTGATGATCCCGTTCTGCCGGCGTGTGCAGGAAGGACAGAAGGTCATCGACAGCATGGCGGCTCACGGTCTCAGGCGCGGGGAAAACGGACTGAAAATCTATGTCATGTGCGAAATCCCCAACAATGTTGTGCAAATCGATGCCTTCAGCACCCTGTTCGACGGCTTCAGCATCGGCTCCAACGACCTCACCCAATTGACCCTGGGTGTCGACCGGGACAGCGAGATCCTCGCCTTCGACTATGACGAAAGAGACCCGGGTGTGATGCGGATGATCGAATGGGCCGTCGCCGGTTGCCGGCGCAACCGGCGCCACAGCGGGATCTGCGGGCAGGCGCCTTCCGACTATCCCGAAATCGCCGAACACCTGGTGGAGATCGGTATCGATTCCATCAGCCTCAACCCGGACACGGTACTCGCCACCACGCGCCATGTGCTGGAAGTGGAAAAACGTCTGCAACAGGCATCGGGGACACAAAGCGAAGTATCCTGAGTCACAGCAAGACGGAGAAAACAATGGCCGGAACCATACTGGATGCAACACCGCTGAAGCAGGGACTCAGTTCGGACGAAGCCGGGCAACGCCTGCAGGAATACGGCCCCAACGCCCTTGAAACAAAGAAAGTCTCCACGCTGCTGAAACTGCTGGGGTATTTCTGGGGGCCGATTCCCTGGATGATCGAGGTGGCGGCGGTGCTTTCCGCGCTGGTACGTCACTGGCCGGATTTTGCCATCATCATCGCCTTGCTGATCTTCAATGCCGGCATTGCTTTCTGGCAGGAATACACGGCCGGGAACGCCGTGGAAGCGTTGAAAAAACAGCTGGCCCTGAAAGCGCGGGTGCTGCGCGATGGACAGTGGCGGGAAATCGATGCCAGACAGCTTGTCCCGGGCGATATCATCCGCATTCGCCTGGGCGATGTCATACCGGCCGACGTCAGACTGGTCGAGGGCGACTACCTGAGCGTGGATCAGTCCGCCCTGACCGGGGAGTCGCTGCCGGTTACCCGGCGCACCGGTGAAGCCGCCTATTCCGGTACAGTGGCCAAACAGGGTGAAGTGGTGGCCCAGGTGACAGCCACCGGCAAGCACACCCGCTTCGGCAAGACCGCCGGGCTGGTGGAACAGGCCAGCACGGTCTCACACTTCCAGAAGGCCGTACTCACCATCGGCGACTACCTCATCTATGTCAGTCTGGGTCTGGTCGCCCTGCTGGTGCTGGTGCAATTGCACCGCCACGCCCCCTGGCTGGACCTGGTGCAATTCGCCCTGATCCTCACCGTGGCTTCTATCCCGGTCGCCATGCCCGCCGTGCTGTCCATGACCATGGCGGTAGGCGCCATGGCATTGTCGCGGCTCAAGGCCATTGTCACACGGCTGGAATCCATCGAGGAAATGGCCAGTATGGACGTGCTGTGTTCAGACAAGACCGGCACCCTGACCCGGAACCAGCTGACACTGGGTGAGGTGGAGGTTTTTGCCGCACCCGACGCCGAGGCGGTGCTGCTGGCCGCCGCGCTGGCGTCCCGCGAGGAAAATCGTGATGCGATTGACGATGCCATCCTGCAGGGACTGAAGGGCAAGGATCGTCTTGACAACTTCGAGCAGGTGGAATTTATCCCCTTCGACCCGGTACACAAACGTACCGAAGCCACGGTACGTGACACCTCTGGCCAGACACTGAAAGTCAGCAAGGGCGCACCCCAGGTCATCATGGAACTGGCCGGGCTTGCGGGTACGGCGCAGCAGCGTGCGCAACAGGTAGTGGATGCCTTCGCCGACCAGGGTTATCGCGCACTGGGTGTGGCGCAGCAGGCCGACAATGACACCGGCTGGACTTTCCTCGGTATCCTGTCGCTGTTCGATCCACCACGCGAGGACTCGGCTGAAATGATCGCCCATGCAAAGGCCTATGGTGTCGAGGTCAAGATGGTCACCGGCGACAACCTGTCCATCGCCAGGCAAATATCCGCCAGACTGGGCCTGGGTACGCAGATTTTACAGGCCAACGCCCTGCCGACACGGGACAGTGAGAATACGCCACCTGCCACGAGTGTAGAACACGCGGAACAGTTGGAACGAGTTGAACAGGCCGAAGGTTTTGCCGAGGTCTTTCCCGAACACAAGTTCGCCATCGTCAAGATCCTGCAGGCGCGGGACCACATCACCGGTATGACCGGGGATGGTGTGAACGATGCGCCCGCCCTGAAACAGGCCGATGTCGGTATCGCCGTCAGCGGCGCTACCGACGCCGCACGCGCCGCCGCGGATCTGGTGCTGACGGCGCCTGGACTCTCGGTCATCATTCACGCCATCGAGGAAGCCCGGCGGATCTTCGAGCGGATGAACAGCTATGCCATCTACCGCATCAGTGAAACCATCCGCATCATGTTCTTCGTGGTACTGGCGATGGTGTTTTTCAATTTCTATCCCATCACAGCGGTTATGATTATTCTGCTGGCATTCTTCAACGATGTTCCCATCATGACCATCGCCTATGATCACACCGGGCTGGAACAACAGCCGGTGCGCTGGAACATGCACCAGGTGATCACCGTCGCGACCGCCATGGGGATCGTTGGCGTAGTAGGCAGCTTCGGTATGCTGTTACTGGCCATGGACTGGCTGCACCTGGACATACCCCAGGTGCAGACCTATGTATTCCTGAAGATGGCAGTCGCCGGACACCTGGTATTATTCATCGCCCGCAGCAAGACACATTTCTGGAAGCGCCCCTGGCCGGCGCCCATCATGGTCTGGTCTGCGATCATCACCAAACTGGCGGCCACCGTGCTGGCCGCCTACGGCTTCGGGTTAATCACACCCATCAGCTGGCCGGAGATCGGCCTGATCTGGGGCTACTCGATCACCTCGGCGCTCATCACTGATCTTGTGAAAGTCCAGGTCTATCGCCACCTGGAACACCGCACCCCCCGGCACCGGCATTTCATCAACCGGGCCAAACAGCCACTGGGCGGCCAATGAGCCGTATCAGGAACCTGCCCTACTTCACAACCTTAAGCTGTTTTTCTCTATGGTTTTGAATGTGGAAATAATCTGCCTGGCCACGGTTCGGTTGTTTACCAGCCTCAACAGAACTTCAAAGGCAAATGCCAGGAAGAAAATGCCGGCAATGTAATAAATGATATGTGGCATGGACTTCGACGTGTAGGCAATGGCAAACCATGCTGCACCGAAAGATCCCGCGACAGCCGACAAAATCCAGCCGCGGTTGGCGCCCGTTTCCCTGTACCTGAACAGGTGCCCGGTGTGTGTAAGCCCCTGGATCAGGAGTACGGCAATTGCCGCAATGGTGGCAATCTGGCCCAGGTTGAAAAACAGAATCATGGGGATAATCAAAACGGCAGAAATGATCAGGCCTTCCGTGTTGTGAAAAATATTGTAGTCATAGACTTCGGGAAGATCGCCGTCTTTGGCCAGGGTGTAGCTGACCTGGGTTACCGCGTAGAGTGTGGCGTTGATTGCAGAGGCCGTGGCCAGTAGCGCAGCCGCCGCCATGATTTTAAATCCCCATATACCAAAAGCGGGTTTTGCCGCCTCGGCAAGCGCAAAGTCCTTGTCCCTGATAATCGTATCCAGCGGTAAATTACCGAACACAGCGATTGAAACGGCAATGTAAAGCACCGCGACCAGGCCAATTGCCCAGAACATGGCCCTGAGCATGGTAGCTTTTGGATCCTGCATATCCTCAACGCTATTGGTAATGACACTAAAGCCCTGGTAGGCAAAAAAAGTCAGTCCCAGCGCATAGAAGATATTGATCGTCGCCGGCGCCCGTCCGACAGCCAGGTTCGAGGGCTGGATAAACCACAGGGACGCCACCGTAAAAATCACCAGCGCCGCCAGTTTTATGATGACAATAATATTTTCCGCTTCGGCAACCACGGCTGCACCGACAAGATTGATAACCACGAAAAAGAGTAGAATGCCGACACTGAAGAGATTGCTGTACAGCGGCGTGATACCTTCACTCAGGTAGGTTGCCGCGTAAGTGCCAAAAGATTTTGCCACCGCAGCCAGCGCCACCAGCTGGGCAAAGTAAAACAGAATGCCCAGTGAACCGGATAAAACCCCTTCGCCATAACTCTGTACCAGGTACTCGATCATGCCGCCACGGCTGGGGTAACAGATCGCCAGTTTACTCAGCGAATAACCACACAGCAGTGCAATAATCCCGCCCACCAGGAATGAAACTGTCACAAGATTGCCCGCAATCGTGCCCGCTTCACCGATAACGATAAAAATCCCGGCGCCAACCATGGAGCCAATGCCCAGGAAAACCGCACTCAACAGCCCAAAAGCTTTCGCTTCAGTCGCAACCTCTCCAGTCATGGCTATTTTGACTCGACCTGTTGTGAGGGGCTACGTCGTTGCCAGCTATAGTACAACAAGGGGATGACCAGTAGCGTCAACAGTGTCGATGCCAGTGTACCGAAGATCAGCGAAATACCCAGCCCGCCGAATACCGGGTCACTGACCATGACCGTGGAACCGAGCATAATGGCCAGGGCGGTAAGGAGGATAGGCCGGAAGCGTACCGCGCCGGCCTCGATAACCGACTCTTCCAGGCTGAAGCCCTGTTGACGGTAGTCCAGGACAAAATCCATCAGCAGCAGTGAATTGCGCACGACGATTCCGGCCAGCGCAATGAAACCGATCATGGAAGTGGCATTAAACGGCATATCGAACAACCAGTGTCCAGGGAAAATTCCCACCAGGGTCAGCGGTATCGCGCCCATCACAATCATGGGCAGTGCAAACGACTGATAGTAGGCCACCAGCAGCAGGTAGATAAATACCAGCGCGACAATAAACGCCGTACCGAGGTCGCGAAACACATCCAGTGTCAGGCGCATGTCACCGCCCCAGAGTACCTGGTTATCGGTCACATCGTCTGCCTGGGTTTCCACAAAACCCAGATTTCCGGTACGCAGTTGCACGCCATCCGCCAGCACCAGTCCATCGAGCCTTTTGTCCAGGCTCAGTGTGGCGTAAACCGGGCTGGCATTGAGCAGGTCGCCCGTCACGTAGACCACGGGGTGCTGGTCACGGTCGTAGATCGGTTTTGCCAGTGTCCCCCGTTCAATGTGTACCAGGCTGCCGATCGGTACCGGTTTATTGCCGGCGCCACGCACCGTCATATCGGCAATCTGTTCGATCCAGGCGCGATTGGCCCGGTCCAGACGGGCAATGATATTGACCGGCTCGGGGTAGTCGGTATGTATGGCGCCCAGGCTGACCCCGGAAACCAGGTCGTGTATCCGCGTCGCCAGCTCGCCCGGGGCAATGCCGGACAACATGGCCTTGCGCTGGTCGATGTGCAGGCGGTACTGAGGAACCGCTGTGGTCACCGAGTCATCGACATTGAT
>JALWRY010000218.1 GCA_027080445.1 Thiohalobacter sp.
CCAGCTACTGTAGGTCAGCGGCAGATCACGAATAATCAGCCCGGCGCAGTGGATCGCGGAGGATTCCTCGTCTTCCGGGTTCACCCCGACGTTGCCGATATGCGGGTAGGTCAGCGTCACCAGCTGGCGCGCGTAGGAGGGATCGGTCAGGATCTCCTGGTAGCCGGTCATCGCGGTGTTGAACACCACTTCTCCCGTGCTTTGGCCAGCCGAACCGATCGACCGCCCGCGAAACAGGCTGCCGTCCGCCAGGGCCAGTAAGGCCGATGTAGTCAATGAAACCTCCAGCAGGCGTTATACGTTGTGTTGCTGGCCGGATGCCAGGCGGCTTCAGTCCATCAAATGACAGCATCGGAAGCGGCGAGATTGTACTCGAAGCACCCTGCGCTGCCAAGGTGGCAGAAATCAGCGATAGGCCCCGCGCGCGCGCATCGCCTGCTTGGGCCAGCGCCGGTTGACACACAGCCACTGCCCGGGGGTACGGCGGATCAGCCCCGCCAGCACTTCGTTTATCTCCGCGGTCAGTTGTTCGATGGATTTGGGTTCACCGGAATCGGCCACACAACGTGAAATGGCCGGGTGCAGGGTAACCCGGAAACGCGCGTCGCCGAGGCGCTCGGTATGGACCGGGACAATCTCGCACTCGAACTTGCGCGCCAGCCAGGCCGGCAGCGTGGTGGTAGTGGCGTCAAGCCCGGCAAACGGGGCCAGTGGCGCATCATCGACGCGCACGTCGACGTGCAGGCCCACCGATCGCCCCTGCTTGAGGCTCTTCATCAACTTGCGCAGGGCATTCTGTTTGGGGACCAGTCGGCAGCCGAGCTTTTCCCGCCGGGCCGCTATCATCGCATCGAGCGCGGGATTCTTTTGCGGGTTATAGATGACATCAATGGGATAACCGAACTGCTGGATGCCCCACGCCGACAACTCCCAGTTACCCAGGTGGGCGGCGACCAAGATACAGGGCTTCCGGGGAGCCTGCCCCCCGGGGTCCGGGCCTTCACGGACGAGTTCAACGGCGGGGTTGTCAGCATGCCGGTTCGTTATCGCTCCCAGGTGGACAAACTCCGCCAGGCTTGCCCCGAGGTTACCCCATACCTGGCGCGCCAGCGCCTCGATCTCGTCGTTCTTGCGTTCCGGGCACATGATGCGCAGGTTCGCGAGCACGTGCCGGTGTTTGACGGTATGCGGCCCGATGGCCTGCATCGCCCGCCGACCCAGCGCCGAGGCGCGCGCCGGCGACACGGCGCCTGCCAGCAACCACAGGCTGCGTAACATAAAGACCTCACGCCACCAGCGTAACCGCAATGCAAGGCCTGGTGGCTTCCCGGCGCTGCGGCTAGTCATCGTAAGCGCCCTTTTCCTGCATGCGCGCCCTTGGCCAGCGCCGCTTGGTACACATCCACTGGTCCGGATGCTCGCGTATCAGGTTGCCGATCACACGGTTAAGTTGCACGGTTAAAAAACGGATGGCTTCCTCGCTGGAACTGCCGTCCGGGGCCGGCTCCAGCGCCGGGAACATCGTCACCCGGAAACGCGCGCCGGGCAGGCGTTCGGTGCGCACCGGCACGATCTCGACACCGGTTTTCACCGACAGGAAGGCCGGCGCCGTGGTGGTGGTCGCGTCCTCGCCAAGCAGGGGAAACAGGTCTCCGCCGTCTACCCGAACATCGACGTGGATACCGACCGAGCGCCCCTGCTTCAGGGCTTTCAGCATCGGCCGCAGTGCATTCTGTTTGGTAATGAACGTGCAATCGATCACGGAGAGAAAATCAAGAATACAGCGATCCAGCACCGGGTTGGCGAGCGGACTGTAGACGATATCGACAGGGAATCCCGACTTGCAAATTGCATCGGCGGAGAAGTTGAGGTTCCCCAGGTGGGCGGCGACAAAAATATACGCCTTGTCGGCGGCAAGAAATACCGGATCCTTGTTGGCGTAGACTATTTCATAGCGGCTTTCCCCGCCGCGCCCCATCATCGCCCCCAGTTTCGGGTATTCGGCAATCATGCTGCCGAGGTTACGCCATACGCCGCGCGCATACACCTGGATCGTGGCGGCATCCGCATCCGGACAGGCCATACGCAGGTTGGCGATCACATGCCGCTGCTTGGCGCTGCGCGGCCCGTAGAGCCCGAACAGCCAGGCGCCAAACGCGGAAGCCTTTTCCGCGGGCAGCAAGGCGGTGAACCACCAGAACAGTCGCACAATCGTCGCTTCGACCCACTGACCCATGCGGGTCAGCCAGGGGTAACGCTCATTGCCTTTCCACAGGAACTTCGCCATATCAGGCCGGGGAAGACGTTAAAGCCCGGGTGTCAGAAGCCCAGCACATCCGGCATGTCGTACAAACCGTTGGGCTGACCAACGACCCAGCCGGCCGCGCGGATGGCGCCCGAGGCAAAGGTCATACGGCTGGATGCCTTGTGGGTGATTTCCACGCGCTCGCCTTCGGCGGCAAACATCACCGTATGTTCACCCACAATATCGCCGGCACGGATCGTTTCAAAACCGATGGTATGGCGTTCGCGCGCACCGGTAATGCCTTCACGACCGTACACGGCGCAATCCTTCAGGTTCCGTCCCAGCGCCCGGGCAACCACTTCGCCCATCCGCAAGGCCGTACCGGACGGCGCATCGACCTTGTGACGATGGTGTGCCTCGATGATCTCGATATCGACCTCGTCACCCAGCGCCCGCGCCGCCACGTCGAGCAGCTTGAGGCACAGGTTGACGCCTACACTCATGTTGGGCGCAAACACAATACCGATATCTTTGGCGGCATCGCTGATCTGCTGCTTCTGCTCGTCACTGAAACCGGTGGTGCCAATGACCATCGACTTGCCGTGCTGGCGACACAGTGCGAGGTTGGCCAGGGTGACGGCCGGTGCAGTGAAGTCGATCAGCACATCGAAGTTGTCGATTACCCCCGCCGGGTCGTCCACCAGGGTAACGCCCAGTTCGCCAATACCGGCCACCACGCCCGCATCGCTGCCGATCAGGTCGTGGCCCGGACGCTCGATGGCCGCACCCAGCGACAGCCCCTCGGCGCGCTGGCAGGCATCGATGAGGTTCCGCCCCATGCGGCCGGCGGCGCCGGGAACAGCAATGCGTGTCATGATGGTTTCTCTCTCTAGAATTTCACACCGTCGAAGAATTTCTTTACACCGTCCAGCCAGGAACTTGCCTGCGGGCTGTGTTTCTTGTTGTCCTTCATGCTGCTGTCCAGTTCGCGCAGTAATGCTTTCTGTTTCGGACTGAGCTTGACGGGGGTCTCGACCACCACACGGCACAACAGGTCACCGACCATGTTATCGCGCACCGGCTTGACGCCCTTGCCACGCATACGGAACAACTTGCCGGTCTGGGTGCCTTCCGGCACCTTCAGTTTGACGCGGCCATCCAGCGTTGGCACTTCCAGTTCACCACCCAGCGCCGCCGTGGCATAGCTGATCGGTACTTCGCAGTACAGGTTGGCGTCGTCGCGCTTGAAGATCGGGTGTTCCTTGACCTGGATCTGTACATACAGGTCACCGGGTGGCCCGCCGTTCTCACCGGCCTCGCCCTCGTTGGCGAGACGAATCCGGTCACCGGTATCGACACCCGCCGGCACTTTCACCGACAGGGTTTTCTGTTCCTTGACGCGTCCCTGCCCATGGCAGTCGCCACAGGGATCACCGATGATCGTGCCAGTGCCTTTACAACGCGGACAGGTCTGCTGGACCGAGAAGAAGCCCTGCTGCATACGCACCTGGCCATGCCCGCCGCAGGTAGTGCAGGTGCTGGGCTGGGTGCCCTTCTTTGCACCACTGCCGTTACAGGTCTTGCAGGTGCTAAAGGTCGGCACGCGGATCTTGACCGTGGTACCGCGTACCGCGTCTTCCAGGGAAAGTTCCAGGTTGTAGCGCAGATCAGCGCCACGGTAGACACGCTGGCCACCACGGCCACCGCCTCCGCCACCAAAAATATCGCCGAACACATCGCCGAAGATATCGCTGAAGTTGGCGCCGCCGCCGCCAAAGCCGCCACGCCCCCCGCCGCCCATCGAGGGATCGACGCCGGCGTGCCCGAACTGGTCGTAGGCGGTACGTTTTTGCGCATCGCTCAGGACCTCGTAGGCCTCCTTGGCTTCCTTGAATTTCTCCTCGGCCTCGTCACTGTCCGGGTTACGATCCGGGTGGTATTTCTGAGCCGCCCGCCGGTAGGCTTTCTTCAGCTCCGCGTCACTGGCGTTTTTGGCCACGCCCAGGACTTCGTAATAATCTCGTTTCGACATAAGTTCAGTTTCTTTGCTTCGTTATTAACCACCAAAACGCCAAGAACGCCAAGGTTAGCACGAAGGCAACACTTGGCGTTCTGACGGTTCGGTTGTTGGCGCGGCGAACCGCTCGAACCACCCCGGCGAAACCACCGGGGTTATGCTCACAGCTTACTTGTTATCTTCCTTGACCTCTTCAAACTCGGCATCGACGACATCATCACCGGCTTCCGCCGAGGCTTCGGCCTGCTCACCGCCACCCGCTGCACCGCCAGCAGCCCCTTCGGCGCCACCCTTCTCGGCGTACAGTTTCTCGGCGAGTTTACCGGACAATTCAGCCAGCGCAGCCGTTTTGGCCTCGATTGCTTCCTTGTCGTCGTTCTTGAGAACGCCGTTCAGTTCCTCGATCGCCTTGTCGATAGCGGCCTTTTCATCCGCGCTGACCTTGTCTTCGCCCAGATCCTTGAGGGACTTCTCGGTCGCGTGGATCATATTGTCCGCCTGGTTGCGGGCATCCGCCAGTTCGTGGAACTTGCGATCCTCGTCGGCGTGCGCCTCGGCATCCTTCACCATCTGCTCGACTTCCGCTTCAGACAGGCCGCCGGAGGCCTTGATGACGATCTTCTGTTCCTTGCCAGTACCCTTGTCCTTCGCGGACACGTTGAGAATACCGTTGGCATCGATGTCGAAGGTGACTTCGATCTGCGGTACACCGCGCGGCGCCGGCGGGATGTCAGTGAGGTCGAAACGACCCAGCGACTTGTTGGCCGAGGCCACTTCACGCTCACCCTGCAGGACATGCACGGTCACGGCATTCTGGTTGTCGTCGGCCGTCGAGAACACCTGCGTCGCCTTGGTCGGGATCGTGGTGTTCTTGTCGATCAACTTGGTCATCACACCGCCCAGCGTTTCGATACCCAGCGACAGCGGGGTCACGTCGAGCAGCAGCACGTCCTTGACGTCACCACCCAGGACGCCACCCTGGATCGAGGCGCCCACGGCCACCGCTTCATCCGGGTTGACATCCTTGCGCGGTTCCTTGCCGAAGAATTCCTCTACCGCTTTCTGGACCTTGGGCATACGCGTCTGGCCACCGACCAGGATCACGTCGTCGATTTCACTGACAGACAGCCCGGCATCCTTGAGCGCCAGCTTGCAGGGATCGATGGTACGCGTTACCAGGTCCTCGACCAGCGATTCCAGCTTGGCGCGGGTGATCTTCATGTTCATGTGCTTCGGACCGGTCGCATCGGCCGTGATGTACGGCAGGTTGATGTCGGTCTGCTGGCTGGAAGACAACTCGATCTTGGCCTTTTCAGCGGCTTCCTTGAGGCGCTGCATGACCAGCGGGTCACCGCGCAGGTCGATGCCCTGGTCTTTCTTGAACTCGTCGGCCAGGTAGTCGATCAGGCGCTTGTCGAAGTCCTCACCACCGAGGAAGGTGTCACCGTTGGTGGACAGCACTTCAAACTGGTGCTCGCCGTCGATCTCGGCAATTTCGATGATAGAGATATCGAAGGTGCCGCCACCCAGGTCATAGACCGCGATTTTGACATCACCGCGTTTCTTGTCCATGCCATAGGCCAGCGCGGCCGCCGTCGGCTCATTGATAATACGTTTGACATCCAGACCCGCGATCTTGCCGGCGTCCTTGGTCGCCTGGCGCTGGGAATCGTTGAAGTAGGCCGGCACCGTAATGACCGCCTCGGTAACACTTTCACCCAGGTAGTCTTCCGCGGTTTTCTTCATCTTCTGCAGGACACGGGCCGCGACTTCCTGCGGGGCCATCTTCTTGCCATTCACTTCCACCCAGGCGTCGCCATTGTCGGCCTTGATGATCTTGTAGGGGACGAGGCCCATATCCTTCTGGACTTCGGCATCCTCGTAACGGCGACCGATCAGGCGCTTGATCGCGAACAGGGTATTGGCGGGGTTGGTAATCGCCTGGCGTTTGGCCGCCTGGCCCACCAG
>JALWRY010000219.1 GCA_027080445.1 Thiohalobacter sp.
CGACCGGCAGGCACCATCGGGCGTGCCTGGTAGACGTGCACGGTGTCTGGTACACATTACACAATATTCCCCGCATCGCGTGCGTACAGCGGCGTCATGCACGGGGAGGAGGTGAGAAATCAATGAAGCACAAAAGATCGTTTGCTAAAGCGCGTATCGTCGCTGCGCTTGCCTTGTTTACCGGTGGCATGAGCCTCGGGACAAGCGCCCTGGCGGAGTGCGAATTACAGTTTGACCAATTCCTGACCAATGCGACGGGTTCGCCCACGCCGGTGTATAAATGGCTGGGTCACCCTTGCGCCCAACCCGAAGCGGGTGTGTCGCAACGTACGGAATCGGCGGATGGCCTTACGACAACTATCATAACGCCGGAAGGTCAGTATCCTGCCGTAGACCCGTTTGCCAATCCACCAGGCTCAAATTTCCTCATGACGGTGTATGAGAATCTGAGGGACTATGAAAACCGGGAGATGCCGAATACTTTGCCCTCGACGCCGGATAACCCGTACAACCTGCACGATGGCCCGGTGCTGACGAAGCCGATCGATAAGAGAAGTCCCGATGATGATCTGGATATGATTATCCGCAAGATCGAGGCTGCCGCGAAAAAAGGACGCGGCCATGTCAATAAAAAGCTGGTCAAGTTCGGTGTTGATATCCTTGAAGGCAATCCCATCAATCGCGCCTACAGCGGCATGCCGATGTTGCATTACAAAGGTCCGGTCAATGTGACCCCGGTAGTGCCCGAGTATGATACAAATGGTAAACTGGTCGGTGGTAACGCGGATATTAATATTTACTACTGGGGCCAGCACATTGAAGCGGACGCGATGTTTATCGACCCGAGCGCGGTAATGGATGTGCCTTGGGATATCACCTACAAGGTGCATATTCTGCATAACGGCATGGAAGACTTCTCGCCGATGATCTCCTACTCTAACCGTTTCATCAATCCGAAAGGCGTGGATGTCAAAGGCCCGCCACACGCTTCGATGGACGAGACGTTCTTCCCGATGCTGGACGAAGGAACCCAGTACACCATCAAGCTCAAGCAGAGCAAGGGCAAGTACTTTAACCTCATCTACCATTGGGGCTGGCGTATCCATCCGCCACGCGTACAGGCCATTGAAAATGCGTTGAAAACGGCTGGACCGGATGGCTGGAACTATGTTCAGTGGGAGAAGTCGGCATTCTGTGAAGGCGGCGCCAACGACCCGGACTGCGATCCGGTCAACAACCCGGACGATAAGGCTTACGCTATCGCCCAGATTGGTGAAATGTCGCCGGCGAAGCGCATGTACCTGCTGTTTAAGTCCATGCTGGGTGATGACGACAAGGATTATCGCCATAAAGACCATCACAAATATGGAAAAGGCAAATTTGGCAAGAAGTTTGAAAGGTTTGCAAGCAAGTTTGGTAGACACCATAACGACTATGACCGCCATTACAAGCGTGAAAGCCTTGCCAAAATGGCGAAAAAACTGCGTGCCGCTTATAATGACTGGCGTGACCGCACCAAGCTACCGACCGGTGTGAAGGCCGATCCGAACGCAACCGTCACGTTGTTCATGGTCAACAACACTATTTACGGTTCACGCCAGGGACTGCAGGGCGTAGGTAGTGGCATGGGGCCGGCCAGTTACAAGGGTATTGCAAACGGCAGCATACATGACTGGAATATCAGACCCTATGACTTCAAGGTGACGATATACAACGGCGACCACTTCAAGCATTTCTACCGAAATGTTGACTTCGGTGGCTCGCGCGGTTGGGAAAATCAATTCCAGCACACGGATCCGGCCACGTTGCAGGGGCCGCACCCGGCCATCCCGCCAGGGCATCCGGCTGGTCAGGACCCGTTCACCAACCCGGCCAATGGCGTGGCAGGCGACGACAATGTGTTCCCGATCAACCGGGGCGGCACGGAAGAGTTCCTGCAGCCGACGCCGCGTAACCTGACTGACCCGGTCAACGGCTTGCCACAACTGGGTTCCGGTTGCTACTTTACCTTCGGCCGTAACTACCTGTGGCCGAATGCCGGTGCACTGTCGGGGCTGATTCCGATAGCGCCAGTGGGAACCGATGGAAAACCCAGCATGCATAAGGTGGATATTACCTATAACTATGAGCCCAGCCGCAGGCTGAGACTCTATCAGTTCGATCCACTGCACCACGGGGTATCCATCTACTCGATGCACTAGAAAGATAAAAGAGTTGATGTGGTAGTAGTTTGGCCTGCGCCCTTCCGGAATCTTGGGGAAGGGCGCAGGTATCTCTAATCCACGGGTTTGGCAGAATGCCTGAACCCCGGTCTGGATTAGAAACAGTTGTAGTACGTACAGGTAATAGATGGCGTGTTGTGTTTACGAACTGATTGCGACGGGTTTGGCAGGATTGATGTGGGTGACTGTCATCATCGCTTTGTAATACGCCGGGTTATATATTTCTTGGGACTGATGGCGGGGTTGTTTTTTCCTGCCATTAGCCACGCTCAACCAAACCGTGCGTTGTCCAACAGACAGACGTGTGGTTTATCGCTTCATCATTTCCAGATTATCGGACGCTATCCCCACGACCGGAAAGCGTTTACCCAGGGCCTGGTGTTCTACCAGGGAGAACTCTACGAAAGTACCGGATTGCACGGGCAATCCAGTGTTCGCCGACTCGATGTAAAATCAGGCCGGGTATTGGATAAGCGGCGTCTGGACAAGACCCTGTTCGGGGAAGGCTTGACAGTTTTAGACCGGCAACTGGTGCAACTGACCTGGAAATCCGGTCAGGCTTTGCTCTATACCCCCTCCAATCTACGCCAGGTCGGGCGCTTCACCTACAAAGGCGAGGGCTGGGGCGGCACGGTAATTGATAAGCAGCTTGTGATCAGTGATGGCTCATCACGGCTGAAGTTTTTTAACCCGCGGACTTTTCAGTTGATCAACAGCCTGGAAGTGACAGACCACGGACGTCCCGTCAACGGGCTGAATGAGCTCGAGGCGGTACAAGGTCTGATCTACGCCAATGTGTATCCGGGTGACTGTATCGCACGGATTGACGCACATTCAGGTCGGGTGATCGACTGGCTCGATCTTGGTGACTTGATGCCGTTGGCGTTGCGAACAGGTAGTTCAGCGGTCACGAATGGTATCGCTTATAATTCGCGCACCCGGACTTTGTTTGTGACAGGGAAGTTCTGGCCCTGGCTCTACCAGTTGAAATTAATGGAAAATAAAAGTCCCGACACGCAGCGTGCCGGCCACGACAATGCCGGCTTGCGCCTGTGAATAATGATGATTGGGGGACAATAACGATGTCTAAATTTCTGATATTTACCGCCCTGCTGGCGGGACTCGGGGGCTATCTGGTCGGTCACTGGGAAGCGTCTGACGAATCGCAACACGCGGCTACCACACTCGAACCGCTGGTCGCCGATGCGGTTGCTTCGCACTATGTTTGTCCCATGCACGCCGAGATCGTCTCTGACCATCCCGGCAGTTGCCCGATATGCGGCATGGATCTGGTGAAACAGGCAGCGCCGCAAGCGCAAGCGGATACGACAGGGTTTCCCCAAGTTGAGATTAGTCCCGCTGTCGAGCATAACCTGGGTGTGCGCACCGCCGAAGTGGTTCATGGCGACTTGCAGCGACGCATAGAGACAATCGGGAAAATCACCCGCGTCGATCCCATGGCGCGACGCACCATCACCCCGCCAATTCGCGGCGAGCTGGTTTATATTGCCGATAAACAGCAGGGTGATTTCATCGATGCCGGTGAGTTGTTATTCACCGTTACTTCCGACGAACTCCTGGAACACGAAAAAACCTTTCAGGAGACCTTCCGCTCCGGGGACCGCGCTACGGCGAATGCCATGATCCCGAAATTGAGCGATATGGGCCTGAGCAGCGAGCAGATAGCGCGTCTGCAAAGCGGTGAAGATCCGGTTATGCCGGTCGAAGTACATGCCTTCGAAGACGGTTTTGTCTATACCCGACGTGGGCGCCCAGGCGAGAAGGTACACACCGGTTTTACCGTGTTCAATGTCGGTGGTAATTACCGGGTGATCGAAGTGACGGCAGAAATCTTCGAGCGCCAGTGGAACTGGGTGAAGGAAGGGCAACAGGCGCGCATGGTCGTGCGCGGTCTGCCCGGTACCGTGTTTGAAGGCAAGGTCGTGCGGGTGGAGCCGCCAGTGGGGTATACCACGCGGTCACTGGAGGTCGGGTTGCGATTCAAAACCAATAATCCCGAACTGACGCAGAGCATGTTTGCGCATGTCAGCATCGACGGCCAGTCGCGCAAGAATGTATTAACTATACCCACAGACAGTGTGATTCGCACCGGTTCGGGGGACCGGGTAGTGAAGGTGCTGGGTGAAGGCCGATATCAGCCGGTGAAAGTCGTGGCTGGCGAGGAGGCCGGGGGGCGCATTGAAATCCGTTCAGGACTCAAGGCCGGTGACAAGGTGGTGGCATCGGGTCAGTTCCTGCTCGATTCCGAAAGCAGTGTGCTGGCCGGTCTGCAGCGTATGCACTCGCCGGGTACGGTGCAGCCCGCTGAGGTGGGTGGTCACCACCATGCGCTTCCTGCCCAGGCCGCTCATCCTGCGCACCTGTCAGTCAAGCCAGCCGCGAGTACAGGGGCTTACCAGCCAGTTACTTATATTCCCGCACCGCACCCCTAGACTGCCTGATCATGATTGAAGTCCTGATACGCTGGTCCGTACGCAACCGCCTGCTTGTCTTGTTGGTGGCGGCGCTGTTGAGCGCCTGGGGTGTCTACGCGATTCGCAGTATCCCGCTGGACGCTATTCCGGATCTATCGGATGTTCAGGTCATTATCCGCACCACCTATACCGGTCAGGCGCCACAGGTTGTTGAGGACCAGGTGACCTATCCGCTCTCGACCGCCATGCTATCGGTGCCCGGCGCCGTTGCGGTGCGAGGCTATTCATTCTTCGGCGACTCTTATGTGTATGTGATTTTTTCCGACAATACGGATCTGTATTGGGCGCGCTCGCGGGTGCTGGAATATCTGAGCCAGGTGAGCGGTCAATTGCCCGCCGGCGTACATCCGAAACTGGGGCCGGATGCCACCGGTGTCGGCTGGATCTACCAGTACGCCTTGCTGGATCGTAGCGGCAAGCATGATCTGGCGGAATTGCGTTCCTTGCAGGACTGGTTTCTCAAATACGAATTGCAGACCGTACCCGGGGTGTCGGAGGTGGCGGCGGTGGGCGGCATGGTCAAGCAATACCAGGTAGTCATAGACCCCGACCGCCTGCGCGGTTACTACCTGACGCTGGCGAACGTCAAGCACGCTATCGAAGAATCCAATGAGGAAACCGGCGGTTCAACGCTGGAGATTTCCGAAGCCGAATACATGGTGCGCCTCAAGGGTTATGTGAAAAATATCGCAGATATTGGTAACACCAGCGTACCCACAGTGCGACGCCGCCTGTCGATATCATCCGTATTGCTGGATGATATCGCCAGCAGCATCCGCATCGGACCGGCGGCCCGACGTGGCGTAGCGGACTTGAACGGCGAAGGTGAAGTGGTGGGTGGTATTATTGTTATGCGCTCGGGGGAGAATGCCCGCACTACCATCCAGGCTGTGAAGAAAAAACTTGCCAGTTTACGTAAAAGCCTGCCCAAAGGGGTCGAGCTGGTGGAAACCTATGATCGATCTGCGTTGATTGATCGCGCAGTCACCAACCTGGACCATCGCCTGGTTGAAGAGTTTATCGTCGTGGTGCTGGTGTGCGCCCTGTTTCTGCTGCACATGCGCTCGTCATTGATCTTTCTCATCACCCTGCCAGTGGGAATTCTCTCGGCGTTTATTGTGATGCATCTGCAGGGCATCAACGCCAATATCATGTCGCTGGGTGGTATCGCCATCGCCATCGGCGCCATGTCCGATGCCACCATTGTAATGATCGAGAATGTACACAAGCACCTGGAGCGCGCCGCCGCCGATGGCGTCAGTCGGCTGCAGGCGATACAGAACGCGACAGCGGAAGTGGGTTCGCCGCTGTTCTTTTCCCTGTTGATTATCACGCTGAGTTTCCTGCCGGTGTTCACGCTGGAGGGACAGGAAGCCCGCCTGTTCGCACCACTGGCCTTTACCAAGACCTACGCCATGGCGGCCGCGGCCGGCCTGTCGGTAACGCTGGTGCCGGCGCTGGCGGCCTCCCTGATCCG
>JALWRY010000220.1 GCA_027080445.1 Thiohalobacter sp.
TGAGCGGCATATGCAGCCGGTGGTAGTCGCGTGGTGACAGGTAGACCGTTACAAAACTCCCGTCGCGGAACAGGCGGGCGGTTTCCGTGTCGCCTCCCAGCAGTTCGCAGACGCTAAAGCCGTGGCCCTTGGCCTGGAAGACGGTGTCATGGTCGATCGCGCCAAGCTGGCTGATGTGGCCATCTGCCGGGCTGACCACGGTATGCTCGTCGCCTTGCAGGGGGCGCACACCGGGTGCGAGTTCGCGGGTGAAGAAGGCGTTGAAATGTTCGAAATCCTCCGGGCGCCGGTGCAGGGCTTCATCCCAGTTGACCCGGTACCGCCCGGCAAACCAGCGGATGAAGACATTTTTGAACCAGTGCACGCGGATTCGCGTCAGACGCAGTGTCAGGCGGGAAATGGCGTGGTGAGGCAGCAGGTAGAGGGGTAAGGACTTGAGGTAGTCCTGCCAGGTTGCGGCGCGGGTGCGGGGCATGGATATCAGGCGCCTTCCTGACGGTGTTGCCCGTACACGGGATCTTTCATCGGTTTGCCTCGTACCAGTGGCGAATCGCAGTAAAATCCTTCACGATTTTTTCGGGATCCTGGGGCGCGCTGAACAGCGCCTGGTAGCGCCCACGGGGATTAAAAAGAAAAATGGCAGCGCTGTGGTTCAACTGGTAATCCTTGTCACTGCCACTGTCGGAGCGTTCGTAATGGATGCCCAGCTGGCCGGTCAGACGTCTGAGCTGGGCCGCTTTGCCTGTCACGCCGACAAAGTCCGGGTGAAAAGCCGAGACATAGCCGGCCAGAACTGCCGGCGTGTCACGTTCGGGGTCCAGGCTGACAAACAGGACACGCGGCAGTGGCGTTTCACCGGTGGCTTCCAGTCGTGTCAGGACACGCTTCAGTTTACCCAGCGCAGTAGGACAGATATCCGGGCAGTGGGTATAGCCGAAGAAGACGAAACTCCATTGGCCGGCGAGGGCGTCCTGTGTGAATGGCTGGTTGTGATGGTCGACCAGCGTGAAGGCTTGCAGCGCGCGTGCCGCAGGGAGAAGGGTTCCACCGGCCAGTTGCGGGGGTTTGGGCTGGCTGCACGATACCAGCAGCCACAGGGCCGCCAGTACCGGTATAATGCGCTTCGCGGCGCGGGTCGTGACATTGCGTTTTAACATGGTCGCGTATTATTCCACTGACACGGCCCGGACGACAGGAATCATTTTTCATGGCCGATCAGGCGGAACTACAGACGATCCTTGACCTGGTACGCTGGGGCGCGAGCCGTTTCAGTGAGGGCGGACTGGTGTTCGGGCATGGTACCGATAATGCCTTCGACGAGGCATTGGTACTGGTCACCCATGCCTTGCACCTGCCGGTCGGCTTCCCTCAACATTACCTCGATGCCCGTGTCACAGCGGAGGAGCGCCGGGCGGTGCTGGCATTGCTCGGTGAACGCGTCGAAACACGCAAACCCGCCGCCTACCTGACAGGCGAGGCCTGGTTTGCCGGCTTGCCGTTTTATGTCGACGAGCGGGTGCTGGTGCCGCGTTCACCGATGGCGGAATGGATCGAACGCGGTTTTACCCCCTGGCTGGAGCCTGACCATGTCGAACGGGTGCTGGACCTGTGTACAGGCAGCGCCTGTATCGCGATCGCCTGTGCGGTGCATTTTGATAGTGCCGATGTTGATGCCGTGGACCTTTCCCCGGATGCGTTGCTTGTCGCGAAGCGTAACGTGGCGCGCCACGGCCTGGAAGACTGGGTAAACCTCGTCGAGTCAGACCTGTTCGATGCGCTGGAGCCGGCGCGTTACCAGCTGATTGTCAGCAATCCGCCCTACGTGTCGGACGAGGAAATGCAGACGCTGCCCGAGGAATACCACCACGAGCCGGCGTTTGGCCTGCGCGCCGACCAGGCCGGGCTGGCCGTGGTCGTGCGCCTGCTGGCACAGGCGGCAGACTGGCTGGCCGACGACGGTATCCTGGTGGTCGAAGTGGGTAACAGCCAGGATATGCTGGTGGAATGCTTTCCCGATGTGCCGTTTACCTGGCTTGATTTCGAGCGCGGCGGGCACGGTGTATTCCTGCTCGACGCCAGCCAGGTGTGTGAGTACCAGGGTATATTCCGTAGTATTTTGAAGTAGTTACATCAGGAGGTTAATCTATGTTGGGAAGACCTAAAACCGCAGAAGAGTACGTTGACCTGGTTGACCAGGCGTTGTTCGAGATCGAGGACCTGAGAGCGGCGGCGGAATACGATATGGAATCGATGGGTGCGGCAACGGAGTTTCTGGAAGAGCTGGAACGCGATGTGCGCGCCCTCAGGGCATCCATGGCGGACGGGACTTACCAGTTTGGCAAGGAAGACCTGCGTTTTGTGAACGTTGTCTCAAAACAGGATGAACGTATCTTGCCGTTCAAGCGGTTGTTGCTGAAAATCAACGAAACCCACCGTAAAGGCCTCGATGTAGACTGAGTCCAGTCCGATGTGCCGGGGTTTGACGCAGGTCAAGGCGGTTGGCGGGTTTCCGGTCCACACTGTATGCTGAGCAGACAGTGGAGAAACCCATGCAGCAAACGGTTGATTTTGATGCCGGCCTGATCCGGCGCTACGCGGGTAGCGGGCCGCGCTATACCTCCTATCCGACGGCCATGGAGTTTAGTCCCGATATCGGCGCGGCTGAGCACGAGCGCTGGGTACGCGCCAGCAATGAAAGTGGCCGGCCACTGTCGTTGTATGTACACATCCCGTTCTGTGCACACGTCTGTTACTACTGCGCCTGCAACAAAATCGTCACGGCGGACCGCAGCCGGGCGCGGAATTACCTCGACCACCTGTACCGGGAAATTCGCCTGCAGGCCTCGATGATCGATCCGGACCGCCGTGTCGAGCAATTGCACTTTGGCGGGGGTACGCCGACCTTCCTCAGTGAAAAAGAACTCTGCGAACTGATGGGCGTGTTGCGTGAAAACTTCCATCTCACCGAAGATGACAGCGGTGAATATTCCATCGAAATCGATCCCCGTGAGCTGCGTGAGGATACCCTGGCGATCCTGCGGGAGGTGGGGTTCAACCGGCTCAGCCTCGGCGTACAGGATATTAACCCCGCCGTGCAGCAGGCCGTACACCGGGTGCAACCGCTGGAGGAGACGCTGGCGGTACTCGATGAAGCGCGCCGGCTGGGCTTCCGTTCGACCAATATGGACCTGATGTACGGGTTGCCGTTACAGACCGTCGACAGTTTTTCCGCCACTCTGGACGCGGTGATCGCGGCACGCCCGGAGCGTTTGTCCGTGTTCAACTATGCGCACCTGCCACAACGTTTCAAACCGCAGCGCCGGATCAACAGCGAAGACCTGCCGGACGCCGATGAGAAGCTTGCCATCCTGGCATTGACCATCGAACGGCTGACATCGGCGGGTTACCAGTATATCGGCATGGATCATTTCGCCCTGCGTGACGATGAACTGGCCCAGGCGCAGCGGACCGGCAGCCTGCACCGGAATTTCCAGGGTTACTCGACGCACGCGGATTCGGATCTTGTTGCCATGGGCGTTAGTGCCATCAGTTCGATGCCGGGCGGCTATACCCAGAACCATACCGATGTGAACGACTACTACAGCGATCTCGACGAAGCCCGTTTGCCGGTGGCGCGCGGTGTGGCCATTAACGACGACGACCGGCTCCGTGCTGAAGTGATCCAGCAGTTAATCTGCCACGGCAACCTGAATATGCGACGGGTGGAAAGCGAATTCGGGATCGATTTTGACGACTATTTCCAGGATGAGCTGAAGCGTCTGCAGCCGATGCAGGCCGATGGATTGCTGGATATCGACGACAGGCAGATAACGGTCAACGAGCGAGGACGCCTGTTGATCCGTAATATCTGCAAGGTATTCGATCGCTACCGGAATGAACAGGAAGCGAATTTCTCAAAGATGATCTGAAGCTCAGTCCTTGTGCCGGTAGATCAGCCCGGGTTCGACCAGGACTTCGTTTTCGCTCAGACGGTCGAGCGGGAACTCGTCGTCTTCGTACTGAGCAATACGGTCGAAAATATAGGGTTCGTCCTGTACTTCAATAGATTCATAAATCGGTTTGCCGAGGTAGGTTCCAATCGCGTTAGCCCGGTGACTCACTGGTATTCCCCCTTGTCTGGTCGGAATGGTTGCTGGTTACGACAAGATTAACGGCGAAGCGCCGGAAGCCTTTAACCACCGGGTTCCGTCCTTTCCCGGGCGTCATTCCCAAGCCGCAAAAGTCCTGTACAATAGCCCCCCATGTCGGGGAACAGCATCGGAAAACTCTTTACAGTCACCAGCTTTGGCGAAAGTCACGGGCCGGCCATCGGTTGTATTGTCGACGGTTGTCCGCCCGGCATGGCCCTGTCGGCGGAGGACCTGCAGGGGGATCTGGATCGCCGCAAACCCGGCACCTCACGTCACACCACCCAGCGCCGCGAGGCCGACGAGGTACAGATCCTGTCCGGTGTGTTCGAGGGCAAAACCACCGGTGCGCCGATCGGGCTGATCATCCACAACACCGACCAGCGCTCCAAAGACTACTCAAAAATCATGGACCGTTTCCGTCCCGGCCATGCGGACTACACCTACCAGCAGAAATACGGCATCCGGGATTACCGCGGCGGCGGCCGTTCGTCGGCGCGTGAAACCGCCATGCGCGTCGCGGCAGGCGCCATTGCAAAGAAATATCTTGCCACGCACTGCGGTATCACGATCCGTGGTTACCTTGCCCAGCTTGGCCCCGTTACCCTGGAACTGAAAGACTGGGATGCGGTCGGCCGGAACCCGTTCTTCAGCCCGGACCCCGACAAGGTCGAGGAACTGGAAACCTACATGGATGCGCTGCGCAAGGCCGGTGACTCGGTCGGCGCACGTGTAAACGTAGTGGCCAGCGGCATGTTGCCGGGCCTTGGCGAACCGGTATTCGACCGGCTGGACGCCGACATTGCGCACGCCATGGTCAGTATCAATGCCGTCAAGGGCGTTGAGATCGGCGCGGGTTTCAACAGCGTGATACAGAAGGGCACCGAGCACCGGGACGAGATTACGCCGCAAGGGTTTCTCAGCAACCACGCCGGCGGTGTGCTGGGCGGCATCTCCTCCGGGCAGGATATTCTTGTGAGCATTGCACTGAAGCCAACCTCGAGCCTGCGCCTGCCCGGGCGTTCGGTGGATGTCGACGGCAAGCCGGTCGAGGTGGTGACCACCGGGCGTCATGATCCCTGTGTCGGTATCCGCGCCACGCCGATCGCGGAAGCCATGCTGGCGATCGTATTGATGGACCATGTCCTGCGCCACCGCGCACAGAACGCCGATGTGAAGTCTGTCACACCCGTGATTCCCGCAGCCCCCTAGTGCCGGTCACTGCTGTGTGGGGCGTCTGACGCCATGTACTGGCGACTGTCCGGTTTTTACTTCTTTTATTTTGCCTCGCTCGGGGCATTGATTCCCTACTGGGGGCTGTACCTCAAGTCACAGGGTTTCAGCGCGCTGCAGATCGGCCAACTGATCGCGATCATCATGGCGACCAAGATCGTTGCGCCCAATATCTGGGGCTGGATTGCCGACCATACCGGCAAGCGCATGTTGATTATCCGCGTGGCCAGCCTGCTCGGGGCTGTGGCTTTTACCGGGGTATTCCTTTCGCAAAACTACGGCTGGCTGGTGCTGGTCATGATTGTGTTCAGCTTCTTCTGGAATGCCGCGCTACCGCAGTTCGAGGCCACCACGCTCAATCACCTCGGCAGGGATACACATCGCTACAGCAGTATTCGTCTGTGGGGTTCGATCGGGTTTATTGTCGCGGTAGCCGGCCTTGGCATACTGTTCGATTATATCGGCACCGGGGGCTTGCCGATGATCCTGACCTTGCTGTTTGCGGCGATCTGGATCAGCAGCCTTGCCGTGCCCGACGTGGCGGCAGGCCACCGGCCGCCGGAGCATGAGCCGATCCTGACGGTATTGCGACGGCCCACGGTTATTGCCCTGTTGCTGGTGTGCTTCCTGGTGCAGGCCAGCCACGGGCCGTATTACACCTTCTACAGCCTGTACCTCACCGATCATGGCTATAGCGAATCGGCCATCGGCCAGTTGTGGGCACTG
>JALWRY010000221.1 GCA_027080445.1 Thiohalobacter sp.
GACCTGGGCGTACCAGCCCAGGTGGCCGAAGCACTGTGCGCGACCACCGACCTGGAAAGCCCCTGGACACACAGCTTTGGGGAACCCTCCCGTGAAACGGTGACAGCGCCTGCGCCGATGGATACCGGCATCACGGTTGACGCGCGCCTGCGAGAACCCATCCGTGTCGGCCGTCTGTGGCGGGAGATAGCGCCCAGCCACCGCACCGGCGAGAGTACCTTGCAGGGCGGGGAGGAACAGGGCCGGATACGCGGCATCCTGATTCACCGCCTGCTGCAACTGGCAGTCGGACAGAGTGAAATCAATACTGAAATTATCGAGCGCGTGTCGAGAGAAAAGGGCTTTCGTGCGGATGATCCCCTGCTGACAAGTTGCTGTGATGAAGTGCGCACCCTGTTCGATAACCCGGAACTTGACTGGATCTTCACCAATACCCCGGGACATTACAGTGAAGTCCCGGTGCAGTACCGCCATGAGGGCGATACGGTATACGGCATCATCGACCGCCTGCTGGTCAGCGACGATACCGTGCATATCATTGACTACAAATCACACCAGGTGACCGCAGGCGAGCAGCTCGACAGCCTGGTGCAACACTACCGCCCGCAGCTGGCACTGTACCGCGAAGCCGTGGCGCGCCTGTGGCCGAACCGGCAGATCCACTGCCAGCTATTGTTCACCCATAGTGCTGAGCTAAGGAAAATATGAAACAGGCGCCCTTCCCTGCTTCGCTGCTGACGCGGAGTACGCCGCCATGCAGCCGTACAATATGTTGGGCAATCGCCAGCCCGAGTCCGGCGTGCTGTCCACTACGCGCGCCATTGTCGCCGCGGTAGAAGCGCTCGAAGATTCTCGCCCGGTCTTTTTCCGGAATACCCGGACCGGTATCCTCGACCCGGACCTGCACAGCATCACCTTCCTGGTGTAAAGACACCGTGATACAGCCGCCCTCCGGCGTGTGTTGCAGGGCGTTGGCGATCAGGTTGACCAGCACTCTTTCAATCAGGGCAATATCGCCCTCGACAAATGGCAGACGGTCATCGCTGTCGATCTTCAACGCTATGCCCTGTTGTTCCGCCTGCAAGCGGAATTTCTGGATAATATCCTGCGCCAGTTCCGCAAGCGCGAAACGCTCCACCTGTAACGGCGTATCACTGGCGTCGAGTTTCGCAAGCTCGAACAGTTCATCGACCAGCCGTGTCAGGCGTGTACTGTGTTGCAAGGCCGTTTGCAGGTAAGTGGAACGGGTTTCCGCATCAAACGTGTCGGCCTTGAGTTGCAGGGTTTCAATATAGCCGTGCAGTGCCGCCAGTGGCGTGCGCAGGTCATGCGAGACATTGGCCACCAGCTCCCTGCGCAGCTTGTCCTGTTTCTTCAGCGTTTCGATCTGTTCCTGGATACGTTCCGCCATGCGGTTGAAACTCTGCCCCAGCGACTCGATTTCATCCTGTCGGCGCGGGTCGAGCGGCCAGCGCACCGGTTCGCTGAAATGACTCTCGCTGAATCCCTGCATCAGGCCGGCGAGGTGGTTGAGGCGGCGTGTCAGCAGGCGGAACAGGATCAGGCCGAACAACAGTCCCACCACCAGGCTGGTCAGCAGCGCCGCACCGGACAACTGTAACAGGAAATTATTCTGGAACAGCTGTTCGATGCGCTCATACTCCTGGCCACGCAGCACCACGTAGAGATAGGCTGTGGAACCATTTTCGAGCCCCAGGCGGGCGGCGGAAAACACCTTGCGCCGGGTAAAACTGCGCGGGTCGTCCCCCAGCAGGGGGAATGCCGCCCCGGAAAGAAAAGCCCGAACGGGGGCAAGGTCGACGCTTTCACGTTTTACCTGGCCGGGGTCTGCGGAATAGGACAGGATACGGCCGGTCTTGTCGAGCAGGTAGATCTCGATATCCGGGTTGACCATCATATAGTGATGGAACGTTTCCTTGAGCGCCTGTTTATCCAGCACACCGGCCTTTAACAGTTTTCGACCGATCACCAGTTTGGCAGCGAGATCACGATTCAGACTCTGCACGAATTCCTGCTGGTAATGCCGGGTAATGCCGGTACTGAGTAGTACGTACATCAGGCCAATGCCCGCCAGCAACAGGGTCAGGGACAAGGCCAGCTTGGCGAACAGCGTGCGGGGAAACATCAATTCACCGCATCATTGAAACGATAACCGACACCCCACACCGTGAGGATAAAACGCGGCTCGGCGGGATTGTCCTCGATTTTTGCACGCAGGCGGTTGATATGGGAATTCACGGTATGCTCATAGCCTTCGTAGTGGTACCCCCATACCTGTTCAAGCAGCTGCATCCGTGAAAATACCTGGCCGGGATGACTGGCAAAATGCAACAGTAAATCGTATTCGCGTGCCGTCAGGGTGACCTCGACCCCCGAAATACTGACCCTCCGGCTCACGGTATCAATATAAATATCACCGGCCTGTACAGGCTGTGACGGCGTCGTCTCCTGCGTCTTGTGCGCCTCGAGGCGGCGGAACTGCGCCTTGATGCGCGCCATGAGTTCAGGAAAGCTGAAAGGTTTGGTGATGTAATCGTCAGCGCCGGTCTCCAGGCCCGCGATACGATCCTGTTCCGCGGTTCGCGAGGTCAGCATGAGAATGGGCACACGCGAACAGCGTGCGCGCAATTGCCGACAGACTTCCAGCCCGTCCATGCCCGGCAACATCAGGTCCAGTATCACCAACTGGTAGCTGTTTTGCTGAAACATTTCCAGTGCGCTCACACCATCGCCGGCGATGTCCGCCTCACAGCCAAGGTCCATCACGTGAAAACGAATCAGGCGCGCAATATCCGTGTTGTCCTCTACGATAAGCAGCCTGTAGGCCATTTGCGGGTTTCCAGAATTCCAGGTGGCGCCAGTATAGTCAAAGTTGATAAAACCGTCATTGCACCCCAGGAGTACTTCCTCAGGATGTCTTCGCCATCCTTCAGGGCGCGAGCGCGGCTCGGCAATCTCCTAACGTCTGGCACCAAGCCAAAGAGATTGCCACGCTGCGCTCGCAATGACGGCGGTTTTGAACGAATCAGCGATTCCCCTCAATCGTCGTGCCGACCGCGCCTTTCCACATGGATAACCACCCTGGCGACCGGGTTCAACCAGTGATGCACGGCGGCATTCAGATCGCTGACGCCGCCATTCAGGTCCATGTCGCCCAGTACGCCGGGATGGATATGTACGCGGGTATTCTGTTCGCTGTCCGTTACGCCGGTGGCCGCGGTGCCACTGTGGCCACCCGGATCAGCCGGGATACCGGGAACCCCCGGGGCGCCGCCGCCGTTGATGATTTCATTATTGGCTTCCGTACCCGCATCGTAGGCGTTCAGGTAATAGGTATAGGTTCCGGGATGCTTTGGAATACGCACGGCATCCAGACCTACGAAGCCGTCATTGGTCGGTAACAACATGGCGACAACTGACAGGTAACGGTTCCCTTTCCCGGTACTGAGATGCGCGGTCGCTGTCTTGCCTGGCGCTAGCAGGCCGGCGGCAGGATTAACGACATTATTGGCGCCGGCGGCTTCCAGATCAGCAACCAGCCCCGCCAGGTCACCACCTTCAGCCATGGCCTGCAGACTGGCCGAGGCCGGTTCGCCAACTTCAAACAGGTCGGTAGAACGATTGTGCGCCGATACCAGCAGCGGGGTGTAATAGATGCCGTTGGTCAGGTTGGTGATTTCTACACTCAATTCCTGTGCTGAGGCAGCGACATTCAGCCCCCCTGCCAGTACCAGTCCCGTGATCAGTTTCTTCATCATGACGTGTTCCTCTTGTGGATGTGTGACTTTCTGAATGAACTCCGGGGTACCTTGTACCGCCCGGAGATCACACGGCTATCACGCAAATCTCACAATTCTGTCACGATGATTTCTGATCCTGTTTGAATCTTCCCCTAGCCCTCGCAGTGAAACAGGCGTTTCTCGCGGATAATGTCCGCCACGGCATCCGGCACCATATCGATCCAGCCCTTGTCGCCCTGGCGAATTTTTTCCAGTACTGTCGGTGAGAAGATCGACAGGTACTCCCGGCGAATATCGGTCAACTCGCGGATATAGCCGTTATCCAGCAGGTGCCGATACAGGTGCTTGAGGTGCGGGGGTATCTTCAGGTTATGCACGGTCATCAGTTCGTCGCCGGAACCCTCGAGTGCCGGCCCGACATACAGGCGAAGGTCATGGCGGAACATGCGGCCGAAGGATTCCAGGATACCGCCTTCCAGGCTTTCGTAATATTTTTCATCGAACACCTGACGCAGCGTGGGAACGCCGAGTACCACGCCGACCGGCTGACGGGTATAGCGAAACAGGTACTCGGCCAGCCGGTAGAAGGCGCCACAATCCGAAATCATCACATGCTTGCCCAGCGCGCAAAGTATCTCCGCGCGCTGGAGGTAATCTTCGGCATCGATTTCCTCACCATCGACCAGGTTGTGCAGGGTCATTTCACTCAGGACAATCACATCGTCCGGGTTGACATCGGGCTCCTGGTAGAAAGCGGCACAGGCGCTGTCGAGAAGGTTCATGTTCAGGTGTGTAGGCGGGCGGAAACGGCTGCGTTCCACCAGCACGGCCTTCTTGTACAGGGCATCCGCCGGCTGCACCACCGTGCCATCCGACTGAAACATGGCCGCACTGGACAAGCCATGCTGCACCATGCGTAATGCGATAAGACGGTTGTCAACGCCCTCGAAAGCCGGGCCGGAGAGATCGATCAGGTCGATTTCAAGCAGATCACTGCTCAACTCGTGGAACAGGGATTTAATCAGGGCTTCGGGGTTATCGTACAAATGCAACGCGCCAAAGATGAGATTGACGCCAAGTATGCCCATCGTGTCCTGGTCCTGGCGCGCATCCTTACCACGCAGGCACACATGCACATCGATCTGCGAGGCCTCCGCACCGGGTTGCGCCTGGAAACGGATACCCAACCAGCCATGTCCTGCCTGCTGGCGGGTAAAGCTGTAGGTGGCAACCGTATTGGCAAAGGCAAAGAAGGTACTGGTAGGGCCACGGGTTTCACCCAGGCGTTCGATGACCAGCTGGTACTCGTGCCGCAACATGGCCTGCAGGCGTTCACGGCTGACATAGCGTTGGCAGGCGCCGTAGATAGAATCACTGAAGGTCATGTCATAGGCCGACATGGCCTTGGCTATGGTGCCGGCCGCCCCGCCAACCTGGAAGAACCAGCGCGCGGTTTCCTGGCCCGCGCCAATCTCGGCAATGGTGCCGTATTTTCCTTCGTCCCGGTTAAGGATCAGCGCCTTCTGATGGGTGTCCAGTATAGATTCCATGATTCACTCCCTGAATGGACGGGTTGTTCAATTCATTTACGACTCAGTTCGATCTTTTCCAGCATCTGTTCCATCTTGTCCGGTGATACATAACCCGGCGGCGACTGGCCGTTTTCAAACAGAATATAGGGTGTCCCGCGCAGCCACAGCTGCCGGGCAAGATCCATATCCTCATCGACCGGGTTGTCACAGGTCTTTATCGGCACCGGGCGATTATTCTTTGCATCGGTTAACGCCTGTTTGCGGTCATCGGCACACCAGACGGAAACCGCCTTGTCATAAGAACGGGAATGTGCACCGGCGCGGGGGAAAAACAGGTAACGGATTTCGATGCCTTTCGCCAGGTACTGGTCCATCTGGCTATGCAGCTTGCGGCAATAGGCGCAGTCGATATCGGTAAACACGGTAACTACGTGTTTCACTTTTTTCGGCTTGAAGATAATCATCCGGCTTTCGTCAAGCGAGCTGATGACTTTCCTGCGAATACTGGAACGGCGCGCCTCCGTCAGGTTTTTATGTTTACTGAAATCAATCAGTTCACCCTGCAGCAGGTACCGGCCATCGCGGCTGATATAAACCACCTGGCTACCCACCACGACTTCATAGAGCCCTGGTATGGGTGTCGAATCGATCGTGCTGATCTTGACACTGCCCAGCGCCCCGCGAATGGTCGCCTTGTCGGCCGCCTCATCAGCGTTTACCGCCGGGACAAGGCACATAAAGGCCAGTGTAATGAGAATACGTTTAAGTAGGTTCACAATGGATCGTCCTGTCAGGTGGGAAATCGGTTCCGTTATTCTACCGCAGTCATCACCCCCGCGGGTGATGACGCTCGTGCAATTGTCGAAGTCGCTCACGGGCGACATGCGTATAGATCTGCGTGGTAGACAGGTCGCTATGACCGAGCAACATTTGTACGACACGCAGATCGGCGCCATGGTTCACCAGGTGGGTGGCAAACGCGTGTCGCAGTGTATGCGGCGACAAGTGCGTGGAAATCTTTACTTTTACGGCATATTGACGAATCCTGTACCACAATGCCTGGCGGGTTATTGCGCCGGCCTTGCGCGACACGAACAGCGCATCGATCGCGGCGCCGCGCGATAACAAGGGACGCGCTTCCTTCAGGTAGCGCGCCACCCAGCGTAAAGCCTCCTCACCCACCGGCACCAGGCGTTCCTTGCTGCCCTTGCCCAGCACCCTGACGACACCCTGGTTGAGATTGATCCGGTCGGCTGTCAAGCTCACCAGCTCGGAGACACGCAAGCCGCTGGCATACAGCAGTTCGAGCATGGCACGATCGCGGAGTCCGATCAGTTGACGGGTATCCGGCGCATTGAGCAAGGCTTCCACCTGACGCTCGCTCAGTGTATGGGGCAGGGGCCGGTCCAGTTTGGGTGAAGCGATATTGGCGCTGGGGTCATCCGTTCGCCGGCCTTCACGCACCAGGTAGCGATAGAAACGCCGCAGGGTTGACAGCAAGCGTGCATTGCTGCGTAACTTGCGCCCGGCGCGATACTGCACCGACAGATAGGCGTTCAAATGGATTTCATCGGCCGCCGTCAATGTAACAGCCTGTGTCTGCAACCAGCGCGCAAAACCACACAGGTCCCGGCGGTAGGCTGCCAGGGTATTTTCACTCAGACCGTTTTCCACCCACAAGGCATCGATGAAATGTTCGATCACATTAACATCAACGTCGGGGCATATACCGCCCCGGCCTGTTCCTGAACCGCTTGATGGCATGGCTTTTTGACTACTCTGACACCTGTCGATACCCTACCACAATCGCAGCCCCCTGAAAGTAAAGCGCCCGTCATGACAGCACGAAGCACCATCCCGCTCACGGACATCAGTCTGCTGATACTTGCCGGGGGCAAGGGCAGCCGCATGCACGGACAGGACAAGGGGCTGATGGAGGTGGCGGGCAAACCGGCGCTGGAACACCTGCTGGAACGCTTGTCCGCCTGCCCCTGTCCGGTGCTGATCAGCGCCAACCGCAACCTGGAACGCTACGCCGCCTATGGTCACCCGGTCATACCGGACACGCTCGACAATTTCCGTGGACCGCTTGCCGGGATGCTGGCTGGCCTCATGGCCGCCACCGGGCAGTATGTCCTGACACTACCTGTCGATGCCCCACTGGTTAGCCCACAATACCCTGCACGCATGGCCTCGGCGCTTGCTGAAAACGGCGGCAAGGCCTGTGTCGCCAGCCTGGACCGGCGTATCGAACCGGTCTTCTGCCTGCTGGACAGAACCCTGGCGCCCGACCTGCAGGAGTATCTTGACCGGGGGCATCGGGCCGTCAATGGCTGGCTGAAAGAAATTGATGCACGACCCGTGGACTTTTCGGATAGCCCGCAGCAATTCATCAACCTGAATGTTGAGCAGGATCAGAAACTGTTGAAGCGCTATCTGTCACCATGACGGGCAAATCGACCATGACAGAGATTATCGCTCCCTTCCCGGTTATCGGTTTTGCCGCCCGTAGCGGCACCGGTAAAACCACACTGCTGACACGGCTGCTGCCGTTGTTGTCCGCACACGGGCTGCGCGTCGGCATGATCAAGCACTCACACCATGACTTCGAAATCGACAAACCCGGCAAGGACAGCTATCGTCTGCGTGAAGCCGGCGCACAGCAATTATTGATTGCCTCGCCACACCGCACTGTATGGATCGGGGAAAACCCGCAACCGCGCGAACCCCTGCTGGAAGAACTGCTGGAACGTCTGGCAAAAGACAGTCTCGACCTGGTACTGGTAGAAGGATTTCGCCATGTGGCGTTCCCGAAAATCGAACTGCACCGCGCCGCCACCGGCAAACCACTGTTATACCCGGATGACAGTTCCATTATTGCTATTGCCAGCGACGAACCACTGAACACGACCCTGCCCTGCCTGGACCTCAACCGGCCGGAAGCTATCGCAGGGTTTATGCTTGAAATGATGACATCCCACCGGACAGGAACATAACGATGAATGACACCCGCGTAGATTGTTGCAGCGATCCGTCGCAGAAGCTGCTCAGCGTCGAACAGGGCCGCCAGCGCATACTCGATGCTGTACCCGTCATAAGCGATCATGAACAGTTGCACCTGCGCGCCGCACTGAACCGCGTGCTGGCAGAGCAAGTGATATCTGCCGTTGATGTGCCGCCATTTGCCAATTCGGCCATGGATGGCTACGCCATACGCTACCAGGACTGTCGTGATACCGCGCCCTGCACACTGACCGTGGCAGGGGAATCCTTTGCCGGCAGACCTTTCGCCGGTCAGCTCGAGGTCGGGCAATGTCTGCGCATCATGACCGGCGCGGTGGTGCCGGACAGCGCGGATACCGTGTTGATGCAGGAGCATGTCGAATGCGTGGGTGAGCAGATCCGCTTTGACCCCGCCAGGGTGAAAAAAGGCCAGCATGTCCGCCACGCCGGTGAAGACACGCGCGCCGGACACCCGGTACTCGAACCCGGCAAACGACTGGGTCCGGCCGAACTGGGCCTGCTCGCCTCGGTCGGCGTGGGTGAGATTCGCGTGCACCGCAAGTTACGCGTGGCGTTCTTCTCGACCGGTGATGAACTCACCCCGATCGGCACGCCGTTACAGCCCGGACAGATCTACGACAGCAATCGCTACGCGCTGCACGGCCTGCTGCATAATGCCGGCGTCGAATACCACGACCTGGGCGTTATCCCGGACCAGCGCGACGCGGTGCGTGACGCTTTCCGGCAAGCCGGCGCCATGGCCGACCTGGTACTGACCTCCGGGGGAGTATCCGTCGGTGAAGCGGACTTCGTCACTGAAACCCTGGAGGAACTGGGCGAAATCAATTTCTGGCGTATGGCCATGAAACCCGGTAAACCGCTGGCCTTCGGCCGGCTGGGTGAAGCCATGTTCTTCGGCCTGCCGGGTAACCCGGTATCCGCCATGGTGACCTTCTACCAGTTCGTGTTACCGGCGATCCGCCGGATGAGCGGCGAGCAGGCGCGCGACCCGCTCCTGTTCGAAGCACGTTGTGGCAACGCATTGAAGAAGGCGCCGGGCCGCACCGAGTTCCAGCGTGGCATCCTGCAGCGTGCGGCCGATGGAAGCTGGCAGGTATCCACCACCGGCCTGCAGGGCTCACATGTCCTGAGTTCCATGAGTCTTGCCAACTGCTTTATCCTGCTCGCCGCCGACAGCAGCGGCGCCGCCGAAGGCGAAAATGTGCTGGTTCAGCCGTTCAGGGATTTCTAGTTACTGTTTCGCCTGCTGCTCGGCAATATCCGCGCGAACCTTGTCCATGTCCAGCGCCCTGACCTGCTCGATCAACTGATCCAGGGCAGAGGCCGGCAGTGCGCCCGCCTGGGAAAAAACCATAATCCCCTCGCGCAGGATCGCCAGCATGGGGATCGAACGTACCTGGAAACTGGCGGCCAGTTCCGACTGGGCTTCGGTATCTATCTTGCCAAAGACAATATCGGGGTTGGCCTCGGATGCCGCTTCGAACACCGGGGCAAAATTCTGACACGGACCGCACCATGACGCCCAGAAGTCGAGAAACACAATATCGTTGTTATCGATCGTTTCCCTGAGGTTTTCCTTAGTGAGTTCGATTGTCGCCATGAGCAGTCCTGTTACGTCGGTTTAATTAAGAGTAAACCGAGTGTAGCAAGCGCGGCGAACAGGAAAAACCTTGAAAACAACGCCAGGGAGGCGTAGGAGAGCCCGGTTATTGCGGTACAGGTGTCGTTATTCGGAACCGGCTTCGGAGGATTTTTCCTCCTGGTCCGAACCGCCATCCTTGCTATAGGTGGCGTCGAGTTCAACGCGGTTACGTCCGAGCCGCTTGGCGCGATACAGCGCCTTGTCGGCACGTTCGATAAATGCGCTCGCCGTTTCACCCGGTTTGTACAGGGAGACACCGGAAGAGAACGTCGGTACCGGGATCATTTCGCCATTCGCCTGCCAGCGGGTCTCCAGCGCGCGGTTTCGCACCTTGGTCAGGGCGCGCAAGGAACCTTCCGCATCCGTATTGGGCAGCAATACGGCGAATTCCTCACCGCCGTAGCGCGCCACCAGGTCATGATGGCGGAAAATGGACAGGATGTTCTTGGAATACAGCTGCAGCACTTCATCACCACCGCCATGCCCGTACTTGTCGTTGACCAGCTTGAAGTGGTCCAGGTCGATCAATGCCAGCGACAAGGGGAAGCCGTAACGCTGTACGCGCGCAACCTCATCCTCGATACGCCGCAGGAAGGCGCGACGATTCGGCAGGCCGGTGAGTTCATCGGTCAGGCTGAGTAACCTGACGCGGGTCAACTCGTCGCTGAGCTGACGACTGTCAGACTCGACCAGTTGCAGGTAGTGATGGGTATTGTCGAGCTTCTCGGCAAGGTCATGGTGACCCTTGGTCAACTTTTCAATTTCACGGATCAGCGTCCAGCGCAGGTCTTCCAGCTCCTTGCCTTCACCGGCATGACGCAGTTCACCCAGCACCACTTCCAGGAGCACGCCGAACTCTTCATTCTGCGCGATAGTACCCTGCACCTGCTGGTTCAGAGTCGATTGCAACTTCTGGATATCACGGCGCTTGGAATCCAGGTGACTGCGGTAGGTATTATCGACCCGCCCTTCATCCGCAACCCCACTGTCCTGAACCGTGTCATCGTGACGGTTGTTATGTATGTCATGTGACGCGTCCTGCTCATCCGTGTCGCCGCTGAATGGCCACTCGCTTTCCGGTTCGCCAGACGGTGTTTCTGCCGGCGCAGGCGCTTCTTCAGGTTCGGGTTCCCGTTGCATGGGTTCAGGTTCAGGCGCCTGTTGTGCGAGTTCGGGTTCGGGCTCAGGTTCAGGTTCGGCCTGTGCAGGAGCCGCTATCAGCGGCTCTTCTTCGATAATACCGAATGACCGCAACAGGGGGTTGACTGCATCCTGGAACAGACTGGAATCAAGATTACGAATCGCCTCGACCTGACTGGCGTACAACTCAACGTAGTCACGCAGGGTTTCCAGGTCACCCGCTGTCAGCGGTGGCTGAAGCCGGGCCTGTAACAGGCGTACCTGGACCTGCAACGGGGAACCTTCCCTGAGATGGTTCAGGTAGGCATCCAGCAGCTGGTTGATCAGGGTGACATAAGCACGTTCGACGACCTGCTGGCTGTCGATAACGTCATCGAGCATACGCTCGACCTGTCGGTAGATAACACTACCGGTCTGTGAATGACGCAGCGCATCCAGCATGCACAGAATCTTGTGCACGCCAGCCGCTTCAATCCCATTGAGATCTGTTGCGCCCATACTTCGACTTAAACTCCCACGATACTGACTATTATTGTTTTCTTGACCGGCCCCGCCGGAAATTCAATTTTTATACTCAGTACAGAAAGTTACTCCGGTTACAACAAAAGGACAAACGACTGTTGGACCGATATCCGCCCCAGCAGATAAAGCTTTTGAAATAACAGGACAAATACAAGTTCCCGGGAAATTAGCGGGAAATTCAGGCGCGGCATTTTTTTGACAGCCATATCAGTGCAATAGCGCAGGCCTGTTCGCAGAACAGGCCGTCGGCTTACTGCTGGCCAGATGGCTATAGCGACATTTTCTTACAGAATATACCGCCATTTTCGTCGATGTGACACGGCTGATTTCGACAAGGTTTCCGCGCACCGGCGAAGCGTCCAGATGACATTTTATTGACATGAGCAGGCTGAAGAGCACCCGCCAATCACGGCCGGGCCGGCGATTTTCGCCCTGCTCAGTCCAGCGCTGCGAAAATCGCGTCGCGGATTTCTTCAACCTTGCCAATACCGGGGATACGGATATAACGCGGTGCACCTGCCCCGCCTTCTTCCGCCCACTTCGTGTAGTAACCGATCAACGGCTCGGTCTGGTCATGGTAGACCTGCAAGCGTTTGCGCACGGTTTCTTCCGTATCATCATCACGCTGCACCAGCGGTTCACCGGTGACATCATCCTTGCCTTCCACTTTCGGTGGATTGAAAACGATATGGTAGGTGCGGCCCGAGCCGGGGTGGACGCGACGCCCGCTCATGCGCCTGATAATTTCCTCGTCATCCACATCGATCTCAATGACCGCATCGATATCGACACCCTGTTCACGCAGGGCTTCGGCCTGCGCCAGTGTGCGTGGAAAACCGTCGAACAGGAAGCCTTCCGCACAATCATCCTCGGCGATACGTTCCTTCACCAGACCCAGGATAATGTCATCGGAAACCAGTCCACCGGCATCCATGACCTTTTTGGCCTCGATGCCAAGCGGTGTTCCCGCCTTGACGGCAGCACGCAACATATCGCCCGTGGAGATCTGTGGAATGCCGTAACGTTCCTTAATGAAGTTGGCCTGTGTACCCTTGCCCGCACCGGGGCCGCCCAGCAGTATCAATCGCATGGTGGTTCCTCCTTCCACAGTATCCTGGCGCTGCAATACCTGCCGTTGCCGCCAGTGCGCTAACAGAAAACAGGATTATCCTCAGCCCGGGTGGCGAACAACACACAATAGAATATATACGGGGATGCGGAAGATTTATGAGGGCTGCGGTCAGTTGAGCTGGACGCGTTGCCCCCACGGCACCTGGCCACGGCCCTTGACCAGCCACAGCACCGGGTAAGCGGGTTCTGTTTTGGGGAATTCGCCCTGGGCATCGGTAAAATACACCAGCAAATCGGGTTTGAGGGTTTCCCGGTCCAGCCATTCGAATACGGGGGTAAAACGCGTACCGCCCCGGCCGTATATCCCTTCAGGCAGGGTAAACGTTTCCCAGGGCTCGTAAATCCAGGGTCCGTTCCGGCACAGCTCGGCATCACAGGCATGCAGGACCAGGCGCGCGCGCACCTGCCCCTTGATGGCGTCGATTTCCGTCACGAATTCCTGCATCTCCGTATCGTTAATCGAGCCGCTGGTATCCAGCACCAGGGTGATATTGACCTGGGCGCTTCGCAAGGTGGGTAATATCGCATCGCCTTCACGTCGTGACGGACGCTGGTAACTGTAGTCGTCGCGCGCCACCGCCGTCATGTAACGCGCCAGCAGCATTCGCCAGGGTAACTGTGGCTGTAGCAGATGGTCGACCAGCCGCATCATGGTGGCGCCCAGCTTGCCTGCCTGACGGGCCTGCTGCGCAGCGCCCGCGAGACGCTGGCGCCATTGCACGGCAAGTTGTTCCTGTTCTGTTTCACTCAGGGGCTGGGGCTGGCCACCCTGCGATGAATCGGCCCCCTCAGCCTTCGACTGTCCACTTCCACTGTCCGGTTCATCCGCCTGTGAGGTTCCACCCGATGAATCTCCCCGGGAATCATTCTCCTGGTCATAGAAGTGGTCGTCGTGCGTTTCGTCCTCGTTATCCGCCTCGATATAGGGATAGATTTCCTCTGCCATCATGCCTTCGAATCCGCTTTTCAGCAGGACACCGGGGGGCGGTTTGAGACCATCCTGGATCAGCAGGGGATTGATGGCCAGGTCACAGGCGATGTCCCAGCGTTGCTTGACACGGTGCTGGCGACGGGCAAAGTGCGAGAGCGCGCAGTGCAGGGCTTCATGCGCCAGCACGAACTGTGTCTGCTCCAGTGACAGCTGGCTGATGTATTCCGGGTTGTAGTAGAGCGCGCGGACATCGGTGCCAATGCTTTTGCAGCGTTCCGGTTTGGCCGCTTTCATGGGCAGTCGCAGCACCAGGGCGCCGAGGAACGGCCTGTCCAGGATCAACCGGGTACGTGCAGCACTAAGCTTGGTTTCGATATCGTCCGACATGTTACATTTCAAACAGCATCACATCGGCAACCGCCTTGGCCCATTTGGAAAACTGCGGCACCTGGAACAATTCCTGGCCGATGGCGCGGTGCATGTCGGAAATCAGCATGACACCCATCTCACGCTGGGGAAAAGCGCCGGCATAATCGATGATATGCCCGAATACTTTCTGTGCATCCGCCTCGTCACGCACGCGGATCGAACGGCCAACCAGCGCCGAAGCCACGGCATACTGCAAATCCGTTTCTTTCGGTACCCCGACCTTCTCGCCACGGGTGATCGCGTCGATATCCGGCAACTTGTCGAGGTTGTCGACAAAGGCGTGCAACTCGATACCGGCTGCCGGGCCTACGCAGGCCTGCAAGGCTTCCACCAGCACGGCGGGATGACGGTCAAATTTTTGCAGGGCGCGGTGTGCAAACTCCCAGGAACGCGGGGAAGGAAAGGCCACCGGGTTATGGGCCGGGTCAAATTCAAATAACAGTTCCGGCCGGAAACGCAGGAAAGCGATCAACCGTTCATCGATGCCATTGGCATAGGCCCAGGCAACCCAGTCGTCGAGATTGACATCCAGCTCGTAGTGCGAAAAACGGTTGGCCAGCGGCGAGGGCATACTGTAGGTGACGCCGCGATCACCCTGACGGTTGCCGGCGGCGAAAATCGCCCAGCCTTCCGGCACCGTGTAGGCGCCCAGCTGGCGATCCAGGATCAACTGGTAGGCCGCCGCCGATACACTGGGCGGAACCGAAGTGATCTCGTCGAGAAACAGAATACCTTTTTCACCGTGACGCTCAACATCCGGGAGCATGGCCGGCACCGCCCATTCGACACTGTCCCTCGCCCGGAACGGAATACCGCGCAAGTCGGTCGGTTCCATTTGCGACAGACGGATATCGATAACCGGTACGCCGTGACGCCCGGCAACCTGGGCGACGATCTGGGACTTGCCCACCCCCGGCGGCCCCCACAGCATGACCGGCGTGTGCTGGCCATGCTGGACACTTTCAAATTCGGTTTCAAGGATGGTCAATAGCTGCAATGGGCGCATGTCTGCTCCGGTGATACGGTGGCGATGGCCACCTCGTATAAAGGCGCAACATGTTACTGAAAGTGACCGAAAAATGCATGGGGATCACAAAAAACCACGGGGACACAAAGGGTTAAACAAACGTCCTATCAGGGCGGCGCAGACCGGGGCCGTGACACGAATCGGTAGACGCGCTATGGGCCTGCACGGCCTGCGGGCCGATCTGAAGGTTTGACGCCCGGGTCATATATGACCGCAGCAACATTCTGGCGGTTATGACTGGCTTCTACCCGCAGCGTCATTCCGGGTTTGACCTGAACCGGCGGTGTCAGCAACTGGACCACCTGATACCAGTGATTGCAGTACTCACCGCGCCCCGCCTCAGCGTCGAAGGCAGGACGGCTATCCAGCGTCACTGCATCGTCGAGCTGTAGCTGTATCCAGAAAACCAATGCGTGGCAAATACCCGCTTTCACAATGGGGATATCAAGGCATACTGTCGCGGGCGTCTGCTGCTTGCCCATCAGGTCAAAAGTAAAAACGGGGAATTCATCGGCCAGCAAGCGGCCACTGAAACTCGCCGCCTCCAGCGCAAAGGTATCGGGGCGAAAAGTATTAAGCTGCGACAGGTCAAAACCGGCGGCCTGGTCTGCACCGCCTTCTCGCCACAGGCGTTCCGACTCGACGAGGCCACCGTACAGAACCGCCTGTCGGGGAAGGATAACGGCATCCGGGGACAACAAACGGTGGCAGGCATGCGCAAAGGTATTCAGGGCGCCTTCACCAATCACCATCGTATCGAACACTTCGGCAACCAGCACATCAGGCCGCCTGTCACGGGGGAAATCAACAGCCGGATCAAGTTGCAGGGAGGGCTTGTTAATCACCCGAATACGATCCGAGTAACCATTGTCCCTGACGATATCCTTTGCCAACGCCGCCAGTGCCGGGTTGGCTTCACAGGCAATCACATGCCTGGCACCGGCCCGAGCCGCCATCATCGACAACAAGCCTGTACCCGCACCGATATCGAGCACGACACTGTCAGGCGTTACGGCGCGCTTAAGCGCAGCCTCGAATTGCCGGTTGCGAACTTCATCGTTTACCATGGCAAAATGCCAGCGGTCCACCAGGCGGCTGTTGAGCAGCTGTGCGTTGCGCCGGGTAAACGCATTGTTCGGCGCTAGCTGGACGGCGCGCTGAAACAGCGCGCGCGCTTCGTCAAGCTGTCCTGTGCCCCACAGGGCAAGCGCATACGCATTCAGGATAACGACATCGTCAGGCTGCAACTGCAACGCGTGTTGGTAGCAACGCAGCGCCTCCTCGGTACAACCGATTTGCAGGTTAACCTCGCCCAGGTGCAAATAGGGGGTGGCCTGTTCGGGATCGATTTCGATAGCCCGGCTGAGTCGGTGGCCCGCCGCGGGCAGATCGCCCGTTGCCGCCAGGCACTGGCCGAGCAGGGCGAGCGTACCGGCATGATCCTTATCGGCAGACAACGCAGCCTTGCAATATGCCATGGCCTGCCAGGGATCGCCCTGTTCGAAGCACTGGCGCGCCAGCGCCAACTGTTTATCGGGCGATAGCCCGTCAAATGAAGCATTCATCTCTTTTTGTTCCGAAACGGGACTACGGATACAGTACAGTACCCGACTTCACCTTTCGATGCTAACCTCACCCCTCGCCCATTGACGGATACCGCACAATAAAAAAGGGGCAACACATGGTCGCCCCTTTATACGCTGGATCGTAATCGATTATTTCTCGTCTTCCGGCAATGGCGGGTAAATCTGGCCGCGCAGGATACTTGTCCCGCCAGTCGTATGCGCATTGGCATAGATTCTTCCCTGCAACATGGCATTCAACAAAGACGCCACATTGTTAATGGTAACGCCGCAACGCGGGTCATCGATGCTCGGAATGATATCCGTATTGGTCAAGGTCGATGTCCCCACATTAATGAATGCAACAGGTGGCGCATTTACCCCTGCCGGGGCGCAGTGAAAGTGAATCGCCGTAACAGGATCCTTGGTTTTAACATTAAGCGTGTATTTGAGACTGGAAAGGTCATTCGCAAAAGTAACATGGATATCGCCTGTTGCATCTGAAGTACCCAGCGCGCCGGGAATTTGTTCAAAGCTCAGGTCCGCATCGAAACTAAACCGTGCTTCTTCAGCTTTCTTGAAACTGCCTTTACCGTATCCCATGCCAACCGCGCCTGCACTACCCATCGTCAGCGCCAATACTGCGGCCAGTCCAGCTGTTGAATATTTTTTCATCTGTATGTCCTCTGTGCTCCGTCCGTTTTAAAAGTGTCATCAGGGTTACGCCGTCCCATTGCCAAAAGCCCCACATGGCATGCGGAAAACCCTTACATAACTACAGGTAACTACGTATACTACCGTGCCAGTTTAGCGCTTAAATTTGCGTGTAGTCAGTGGCCAAGCGCACAGAGGAAATCCTGGGGGACGCTCGCCAGGCAATGCGACTTGAGGCGTGAATTAACCTGGCCATGTAACCCACACCGCAACAAAATTTTCCAGGCGCCGTTTATTTCAAGCATTTTGCGCCTTTAGACACTTAACTTTGCCTGTAAATACGACAAAATAGACAGCCATGCGGCTCACTCAGGGTCAGAAGCGGATTGACGATCAGATTTTCCCGCCGGAATGCCGTTCGAAACCGACTCGTAATAGTCGTTGGGGAAGATTCATATGCACACCGATTCCATACAACCGAACAGGGAGACTTCCCCGGCCTCATCTGCCGGTAGCGGCCCGGTTCCTGTCGGACAACACATAGAAACACTGAACTGTTTACAACAGGCGCTCGTCGAACAACGGGGTATCAACGTACTGACCGGAGCGCCTGGCACGGGCAAGACTACACTCATCCAGGCACTCGCGATGCGTCTTACTACCTGTGTCCGCATTGGCCGAATCACCAGTCGTCGCGCTGCATACAGGGAACTGCTTGCCTCTGTCGCAACCGCCTTCGGGCTGGATTGTTCGGCGCACAGCAGTGTCATTCTTTACAAACAGATTAACGGCTTCCTTGACGGCTGCCACCTGGAAAACCAACGCGCCCTGCTGATTGTGGATGATGCACACAGGCTTTCACGTGATAATCTGGAACAACTGCGCCTGCTCTCCGAGATCAACGCCTCGCGACGACCGTTGTTCCAGCTGCTTCTGGTCGGCGACGAAGGTCTGGAAGAAACCCTGCATTCGTCGGAACTGGCCCCACTGTCGCAGCGCATCGAGTCGCACCTCAGACTTCCACCCTTCAGCGCCGAGGAAACATACCTCTACGTGCAACATAGAATCCGCCATACAGGCGATGCCGCAAGGCGGTTCAACGCCCCGGCCTGCCGACTCATCTACCAGGGCAGTCACGGCATAGCGCGGAAAATCAACCGGATTTGCGACACCCTGCTGCGCCAAATCGATTTGCACCCGGCAGAATCCATCACGACGGATCTGGTGACAGCAGCCTGCCGGGACCAAACCACTGACGCCTCGATACGACAGCGTGCGAACGACGGCCTGATGGGTCCATCACAGCAAACAGCCCCAAAGGAAATCACCGACGAAACCCGGCCTGTCCCGCAATCGTTATCACGCCCGATTGCACCCGAAGAAATGGCCCTGGCTGTACGTCTCGCAGGAGATGTACGCAAACGGAGACAGCGCAAACATCGCGTACGGCGCCTGGTCGCTGCTGTAATCAGCCCGGCGTCCGGGTGGCGGCACACGGATCACTAGGCATCAATACCCGAAAGTCACATCGGCCGTAAAAAGGTTACCGATCTCCGATGGACCCGGAGACCGGTAACCGGAACGACTCAGACGCGATGGCTGTTACGCTTCCTGCCGATACCGGCAAGCCCCAGCAAACCGGAACCGAACAACCAGACCGCAGCAGGCGCCGGCACCGTGCTGACGGTGCCTTCGAGCACCGTCGTGGTATCGCACACAGAACCATTCCGCCCCATACGTCCACCCGCGCACAGGCGTAACCGCCCACCTACGCCGTTGACCACGACATCTGTGGTCCAGCCCAGCTTGAAGCTGTTATCCAGTGAATTAAAGGTATTATCGTTAATTACAGTCGTGTCGTCCCAGAGTGAAACCGTGAAGGCGCTGCCACCCCCACCGCCACGACTGGGCCTTGCGCCGCCACCACTTCCAACCAGCACAAAATCCGCCAGCATGGAGGTGAAATCAACATCGAGGGGCGCAGTCGCGTTAGCGGCATCGACCGTACCGCTGGGCGCCGGGTTTGGCGGAGCCGTATAGATAGTAACGGTATCGCCGTCGACATCGGTCATGGTGACGATCGGGTTCTGGTAGCTACCCATCACAATCGATACGTTATCTGTGGTTGAAAAAGAATGCACCTGATTATTCAGATTGAGATCAAGGGATGTCATACTCATATTCAGGCTGGCAATATCGACCGGCGCCGCCTGCGTCGACAGGCTGGTCATCAGCGCCACCCCAAGGCCAAGGCCGACAAGTGTTTTTATATGCATTTTCATTCTACTTCCTCCGTGAAAACTAAAGATTATGTATCCGCCCACATGCGCGCGAATAAGGTCGCGTCCTAAATTGGACGCTCGCAGGAATGTAAATCGGGAGGTAGCGGATTGTCTGTTACCGGACATACATAACAGGTGACTTATAGACAGATGTTTACGGCAATCAATCAAACCATCGCAGATTGATACTGGTATTTTATACAGGTTGCTCTCCGTCTTTTATTGCGCAACCACACACAGCGCAGCCTTCCTCTCCTGCTGACGGAGTGGAAGGTGCGCAAAGGTTGCGTGTACGCCGGCCCGACGGCAACCGACGGGCGGCGCAGTTTTCGTCTAACGGCGGCGTCTCATCATCCTACCGCCAACGCCATTACGCACCCGTACCACGTTGATTGTGCCGGACTCGCCCACATGTCCGTCGGCATCCGTTGCCAGCACAGTAGTGCTTGCAGGTTCGTCGCCCGCCGTAAACAAGCCGCTGACAGGATCGATTCGGCCTGCGCCGGGATTACTCAACGCCCAGCTGTACGGCGCAAGGCCGCCGGCCGCCGTGAACTGCAGGCTGGCGCCGGTTGCAACCGTTGCAGTATTCGGCGTGACCGTTACCACCGGCACGGCGGCGTTCACCGTCACCGATGCGGCACCGGACGAGCCATTGGCGTCAACCGCTGTAATCGTGACAGCGCCCACGGCGAGTGCTGTCACCAGACCGCTCGCGTTAACCGAAGCGATTGTCGCATCACTGCTCGACCAGCTATAGGGCGCAGCACCACCGCTGGCCGTGAGCTGTACCGTATCGCCCACCGTGAGCGTGGAAGCGGCCGGATTGATCGCGACGGCAGTTACCGTAATCGCACCCGAAGTACCCACATCGCCGTTGACGTCCATGGCGCTGACGCTTGTGGCGCCGGCGGCCAGACCGGTGAACAGACCGGAGGCGGCATCGATTGTACCCACTGTGGCATCCGCTACCGACCAGCTGTAGGGCGCAACGCCACCTGCGGCGGTGAACTGCTGACTGGCGCCAATACTGACCTGCGCCGTATTCGGCGTGATCGCAATGCCCTGTCCGGCAACGGCGTTAAATGCATTCAGGCGACCGCCTGTCACCGTGATGCCGGCCAGTGAGGGCAGCGGATCGACGCTGGCCAGTACAGCGGCCTTGAGCGCAGCCACGCCCAGGCCGCCGTTGCTGGCCAGCACCAGCGCCGCTACGCCGGAGACATGCGGCGTAGCCATAGAGGTGCCACTCAGCGTGTCGTAACTGGCGGTTGTGCCACCACCTCCACCGGGACGACCGCCGGGACGGCCACCGGTTGTTGTCGGTGGCACAGTGCTGAGAATATCAACGCCCGGCGCGCCCAGATCGACACTGACAGCGCCGAAATTCGAGAATGTCGCCAACAGATCGTTATCGTCTGTGGCGGCTACCGAGATAATATTGTCCAGGTTATAGCTGGCGGGATAGCTGGGCGTCACGTCAGTATTGACGCCATCGTTACCGGCCGCCGCAACAAATAACTGCCCTGCTGCGCCTGCCGCCTGGATGGCGTCGTACAGCGCCTGACTGAAGGCGCCGCCGCCCCAACTGTTGTTGGAAATCCTTGCCCCCATCCGGGTAGCGTACTGGATCGCGCTGATGGCATCGGCCGTGGTGCCCGCGCCATTGGCATCGAGGAATTTGAGCGGCATGATTCGCGCCGTCCAGTTTACGCCCGCGACGCCGATGCCGTTATTGCCGACGGCGGCGATCGTACCCGATACATGAGTGCCATGACGGTTGTCGTCGAACGGGTCGTTATCGTTGTTGACAAAGTCCCAGCCCTTGTCGTCATCGATAAAGCCATTATTATCGTCATCGATGCCGTTGTTGGGAATCTCGTCCGGATTACTCCAGACATTACCCACGATATCCTCGTGATTGTAATCCAGGCCTGTATCGATCACCGCCACCACGACATCGGTACCGGTCTGCAGATCCCACGCTTCCGGCGCATCGATATCCGCGTCGGCGGTTCCGCCGGTCTGGCCGGTATTGTCCAGCGCCCACTGTTCCGGGAAACGCGGATCGTCCGGTACCGTCGCCATGGTGGTGACGATGTAGTTGGGTTCGGCATAGGCAACCGCCGCGTTGCGATTCAGACTGGCGAGCACCTGGTTCAGCGTATGCCCGCTACTGACGCTGGCGCGCATAAGACCGGGAACCAGTGAAAACCCTGCGGTTTCCCGGCAGCCCGCTGAAGCCAGGTAC
>JALWRY010000222.1 GCA_027080445.1 Thiohalobacter sp.
CCACTTCGCAATAGGTGTTGACGTCAGTCGCAAGATCGCGTGGCCCAAGGCAATACACCAGGGTAGTCACGTAAAATAACACCCCGATCAACCCGAACAGGGCGTCATGCAACCAGACCTGCAACAGGCCGACCAGCAACCACACCGGTAACAGCACCAGCATTAGTCCGAAAACGCTGTTTCCCATGTCACCGCCGAGCCGCGAAACCACGGTATCCGCCCAGGCAAGGAACTGCCGGTAATGACGGTACTCGTGCAAATGCGTTAACAGGCGGTCTGCAATAATGCCCAGAATGGCGGAGATCAGCGTCATGGTGTCGCCAGGATAAGGAAGTTCGGCTAACGCTACCGGTTGCGCGCGCGGGCTGTCAAGCCAGCAGCTGATGCAATTGTGCCCAGTCGAAGGCCGGGCCGGGATCGGTCTTCCGACCCGGGGCGATGTCCGTATGGCCAACGATATCCTGCTCGCCGATAGCCGGGTAGCGCCTGCGCAGGCCCTGGATCACTTCGGCAAGTTGCCGGTACTGAACGGGTTCGTAGGGTGTTTCGTCCTGCCCCTCCAGTTCGATGCCAATAGAAAAATCGTTACAGGCCTCACGCCCCCGGTAGCGGGACTTGCCTGCATGCCAGGCGCGGCGCGAGAAGGGCACATACTGCACCGGTTCACCATCGCGGCGGATCAGCAGGTGGGATGACACGCGCAAGCCGGCAATTTCCGCAAAATAGGGATGTGCCCCGGCATCCAGCTGATTACGGAAAAAATCATCGATCCACGGGCCGCCATACTCGCCCGGCGGCAAACTGATACCGTGCACAACGATCAGGGACACCGTACCGGGCACCGGTCTTTCGTCGCAATTTGGCGACAAAACGCGCCGCGCCCCCACCAGCCAGTCGCCATCTTCTGTCAATTCCATTATGTTTACCGTTTAATAGCGCAACGCCATTATGGCGTGCCGGCTTGTTCCGTTACAATGCGACCCGGTTTTGTTGTTCAGGCAGCTTCAGGAGTTTTTGTGAAATCGATTATTCTTTCCCTCGCCCTCACACTGGGCATACTCGGCCAGGCTATGGCTGAAACCCGCTATGTCAGTGACCGCCTGGAAATCCAGATGCGCGCCGGCAAGGGTAACCAGTTCCGCATCCTGCGCAGCCTGCCCAGCGGCACGCCACTGGAAATTCTCGAAGTCGACAAGCAAAACCAGTATTCCCGGGTGCGTGCGCCGGACGGCGTGGAAGGCTGGGTGCTGAATCACCTGCTGATGTCCGGCCCTTCGGCGCGTGACCGGCTGGCACGGGCAGAGAAAAAACTGGCCCGGCTGGAACTGGAAAACAGCAAGCTGAAAACCGCACTGGCGGAACTGCGCAAGGCCAAGAGCAGCGTAGACCAGGAACGCGATTCGTTTCAGAAACAGGCCAACAAGCTCGGTCAGGAACTGGAGCGCATTCGCCATACCGCATCGAGTGCACTGGCTATCGACGCCGAAAACAGGGAACTGAAAAGCAGGATTGTCGGCTACGAACGCCAGTCGCAAAGCCTGTTACAGGAAAACCAGAGCCTGAAAGATCGCACGGCACGCGACTGGTTTATGGTCGGTGCCGGCGTCATTCTGCTGGGCATGATTATCGGCCTGATTATCCCGCGTATTCGCTGGCGCAAGAAATCCAGCTGGGACTCCTTATAACCCGTCGAAAATCACAAATCCAGGAACACCGAATACCTGTAGGAGCGGGCTTGCCCGCTCCTACAGCAGGAAATCTCGATACGGCGGACGGGAATTAATCCGATTTGACTTTGGGTGTCTTGTACAACATACGTTCGCGGATAATCTTCCACTGCCCGTTTTCAAATAACATGTCGACAGTAATGTCGTAGCTTTCGTTCTTTTCCTTGTTGGTTGCCGTATAGGTCAACTTGCTACGTCCACCGGTTGTTTCCTTGCTGAGACTACTGCGGTCTGTCATGACTCCACGCGCCTTTATCTGTTTGAGCACTGTTTTAAGGTCCTCTTCCGCATTGCGCCCGATACGCGAGGCACGACGAATTTCCTCCTTGACCTCGTTGACATGGTTGATGGTCCAGAAACCATAAAGGTCATCCAGGCTGCTCGCCCTGGCGAGGGCATCGAGGTAACGGTTATAGACGGATTCCGGTGGTTCGGTTTCCGCCAGCAGGCTGTTGCTGGCCAGCAGCAACAGAAAGATAAAAGATGTTCTCAGTAATGCTTGCATGTGGATTCTCCAGCTATCTACATTGATTGGCTTTGCCCGGGCACAGGTGTCACGGGTGTAACAGGTCCCTTGTCTTCCCCCTCGATGCCGCCGGCATCGCGCAGCAGCTTGATCAGTTTCGGGTTGCCGCCGTGCAGGGCGAAGCGCAGTGCGGTCTTGCCCTCTTTATCGGTGATATTGGGATCGGCGCCATGCTCCAGGAGTAATTTTGCCGCGTCATATTTATCATGCCAGGCAGACCAGATCAGGGCGGTCTGGCCAAACTTGTCCTTGACATCGATTTTTGCACCATGATCTATCAGCAACTTCATGGTGTCGACGTGGTTCCCCGTTGCCGCAAGAATCAATGCCGTGGTTTCCCTTTCGGCTTCCTTCTGGTCCGGGTTGACACCGGCATCCAGCAACGCCCCGACGGTATCCGTGTGCCCCTTGTGCGCAGCCACCATGATGGGTGTAAACCCGTCCCGGGTAAACGCATTGACGTTGGCGCCTGCGTCGATGAGCACCTTTACACAGTCGGTGTGCCCTTTCTGCGCCGCCAGGCTCAGTGCCGTCCAGTCTGCCTTTGTCCGGGCATTGACATCGACACCCGCCTTGATGATGCGCTTGAGCAACGACAGATTACCGGCCTGTGCTGCAACCATCAGTGCGTTCCACCCGCGCGTGTTGGCGAGAGCGGGGTCAGCCCCCGCATCCAGCAGATGCCCTGCGATAACGGGCCGGTGGGCGCCTATGGCAAACAAAAGCGCCGTGCTTTTGTCTTCATTCGCCTGGTTGGGATCGACGCCATGCTTGATGAGTGTATCCACCTCATCCAGCTTGCCGGCGCGTACCGCATCAATCAGCGGCGTATCTGACGCGGCCTGGGTTAAGGGGGCGGCAAGACACCCGCCCAGCAAGGTGAGAACCAACCAGAAATATTTGAAATAGTTCATCCGGTAAACTCCTGTTACTTTCCACTAACCAGTTCGCTTGCAGTTTTCGCACCGGCTTTCTTGAGGCGTTCGACCATGGCCGGTCCACGTGCGCGCTTGATGGCAAAGTCGAGTGCTGTCTGGCCACTGTTATCAATCACATTGATGTCGGCACCCGCTTTTATTAACAGGTCGACAGTCTTGGGATCACCCCACCATGCGGCAAGAATCAGCGGTGTTGCGCCAAGCTGGTTGCGCACATTGACCTTGGCGCCGTGTTTAAGCAATACGGCAACGGGGTCGGGTTTGTTAATCATGGCGGCATAGTGGATAGCGGCCATTTGTGCGTCATCCTGCAGGTTGACGTCAGCACCCTTGTTCAGCAGCGCTTCCATGAACTCATCACGGCCAGATTTGGCGGCCTCCATCAGGGGCGTGATGTTTTTGAAGCCACGTGCATTGATATCGACATTCAGCGTCAGGAGGTAGTCCAGTGCATCCTTGTTGCCACGAAAAATCGCCACCATCAGCGGTGTCCCGCCCTGACTTTGTTCGCGGGTCTCCAGCTTGGCGCCGGCCTTGACCAGTTCGCGTGCGACATCGACATGGTTGTTGGCAATGGCGAATGCAAGCGCTGACCAACCGGTTACATTGGTGTCATTGACGCGCGCACCGTGCTCGAGAAGCAGTTTGACCTCCTTTACCCCGCCGTGCTTGGCTGCGGTCATCAGTACACTGCGGCCGTGGTTACCCCGCGCATTGACATCTGCGCCCATTTTAATCAGGCGCTCCATGATTGCAGTCCGGTGGCTAGCAGCGGCTGCGATGAGCACAGTGGTGTTGCCGTTTGTTTTTGCCTTCGGGTCGGCGCCTGCATCCAGCAGCGCATTGGCAATATCGTCGTGGCCATTATGTATGGCCATGTGCAGCGCGGAGAAGCCAGGCTTGTTATTGCGTGCGTTGACATTGGCGCCTTTGCTGAGCAGCGACTTGACCGTCTTGAGGCTGCCGCCGACAGCGGCTTCCATCAGCACGGTATTGCCATCCGGTGTCTTGGCATTCACGTTGGCGCCCGCCTTGATCAGTGCCAGCGCGATATCCTCGTAGCCGGCATGCGCCGCCAGCATCAGCGGTGTTTTCTTGTCAGCATTGCGGGGATCAATATCTGCACCGGCCTTGATCAGTGTGCTGACCACCGCGGTATTTCCGTTTTCCGAAGCAAAGTGCAGGGAGGTATTATCTTCATCATCGGCCGCATTCACATCGGCGCCGAGTTTGATCAGGCGTTTCGCCAGGTCATCATGCCCTCCAATCGCGGCAAACATCAGGACAGTACGCTCCGCAGAGTCGCGCGCCTTTATATTGGCGCCCATTTTGATCAGGCGGTCAAACAGCTCGGCTTTACCCTTGTGGGTAGCAATCATCAGTAACGAGAGGCCGGCAACATTAGTCTCGTTCGGGTCGCCACTGGCATCCAGCATTTTGTTGACGGTAGCCACATCATCCCGCACCAGCGCATCGAGTATCGGTGTGGGTTTTGCTTCAGGCATACCCTGTTCCTTGCGGATCTTTTCGATTTCCTGCCTGGCGGCTTCGGGATCAACGGCTGCAGAGCCGCCCATACCTGCCCAGGATTCTGTTGCGCAAAGTGAAAGGATAAGTGCGAGTAGTGAGTAACGGATTTTCATGATTTTGCCTCTTGTAGAATTTTATTCATTTACTGCGGTACGTGTATGTGGACCTGTTTCTGTTTGCCGCCATGCTGGACGCCAAATACCAGATTTTCCTCGTCGGTGATTGCATCCAGCGCCTTGACCAGACCTGCGCCACCATCCAGTTCATGGCCATTGACACTGGTTATCACGTCACCCAGATCGAGTCCGTGACGATTGAGAAATTCTTTTTCCTCTTCGGCCGCGAGCTTCATGCCGACAATTTTCCCGTCTTTCATGACGGGCTCCCACTGGATGAGTTGCCAGGGGTTACGGACATTTTCAAGTTTCACCTTGTTATATTGTTTTACCAGTGCAGTCATGCGTTCAACGCGATCGCGGTTTTTCCCGAGCCGTTGCTCGCCCGGATTGCGTGTTGATGCTTTAATGGCGATGCGGTTTTCAGGCAAGTGTAGCGTTTCATAACGACCATTGTGCAACAGGATCACCCTGTCTGTATGGATTTCTTCCAGCGTTGCCAGGCCGAATACGCTGTCACCGATGGAAAAATGACGCTCATCCTTTTTCGGGTTCTGGATGATGGCCAGCGAGGTCTTCGGGTCACCGGTCGCGAGCAGGCCGCGCAAGGTCAGGTTGAGCCGGGTGGCCGGTGCGTTCCGGACAGGCGCAGGTTTACCGGTTGCGGATTGGCCGACTGTGCCAAACAGGTGCAGTTCGGCAATATCGCGGTCAAAATACGCCGGCGCGACCGGCGGCCGGACGGTAACATCGTCCTGCGTTTCGCTAACACCCATTGGCGCCGGCGCGGGAATCATCTGCCAGGTCAGTTGGGCCGCCAGCCAGGCAATCACCAGCACCAGCAGGACGTTGGTCAGCGTCGGCAGGCTCTGGCTGACTACGCCACGGGCAAAATTGTCTGGCAGGGTTGTCATCATTAATATTTTAGCTATCGTAGCGCTGCATGGCGGGCGGGCATTTCAGGGCGCGCACCGCAAATCTGGCAACTGGTAATTATTCTGGTCGAAAACAGTTATTTAACGAGCAACTTAGAGGTGTATAACGGCAGGGGGTTCCTGGGACTGGTGAAAAAAACGTCAAGTCTGGACGAGTGTCCAGTGCGGGGCATCAGGCACCTGTCAGCACAGGTCATTGGAGGGCCGTGGTTTGCCCGGTACAATGCTCTGCTTTGCCGCAAACAGCGCCGTTCAGGCGCCAAGAGGAAGGAAAATGGCCGACAAACTGAACCGTTACAGCGCCCGTATCACTGAACCCCGCTCGCAGGGCGCCTCGCAGGCGATGCTGGTGGGTACGGGGATGAAACCTGAGGATATGAACAAGGCTGAGGTGGGCATCTCCAGCGTCTGGTGGGAGGGCAACACCTGTAACATGCACCTCAATGATCTTGCCGCCAAAGTGAAAGAAGGCGTACAGGCAGCCGGGCTCGTAGGCTTGCGATTCAATACCATCGGCGTGAGTGACGGTATTTCCATGGGGACTGACGGGATGAGCTACTCGCTGCAGTCGCGCGACATCATTGCGGACTCTATCGAGACCGTGATGTGCGCACAGTGGTATGACGCCAATATCGCCATCCCCGGCTGCGACAAGAACATGCCCGGTGTAGTAATTGCGATGGGGCGCGTGAACCGGCCGTCGCTGATGCTCTATGGCGGTACCATCAAGCCCGGCCACTGGAAGAATGCCACCCTCGACGTGGTGTCGGCGTTCCAGAGTTACGGTGAATATATCGCCGGCAAGATCGATGACGAGGAACGCAAACAGATTATCGCCCATTCCTGCCCGGGCGCCGGTGCCTGCGGTGGCATGTATACGGCCAACACCATGGCCTCGGCCATCGAGGCGCTGGGGATGAGCCTGCCTTACAGCGCTTCCATCCCGGCGATCGACCCCGGCAAGCTGGAGGAATGCCTACAGGCCGGCCGGTCCATCCGCTACCTGCTGGAACATGACATCAAGCCGCGCGACATCATGACCCGCGAAGCATTTGAAAATGCCATGGTAATTGTGATGGCCCTGGGCGGTTCCACCAACGCGGTATTGCACCTGGTGGCGATGGCGCGCGCCGTGGATGTGCCGTTGACGATCGATGATTTCCAGAAAGTCAGTGATCGCGTGCCCTTCCTGGCCGACCTCAAGCCATCGGGCAAATACGTCATGGAAGACCTGCACAAGGTTGGCGGCACGCCCGCGGTAATCAAATACCTGCTGGAGCAGGATCTGATGAATCCTGACTGCCTCACCGTGACGGGCAGAACACTGGGTGAAAATGTCGCCGATGTGCCGGGGCTGACCCCCGGGCAGGAAGTGTTTATGCCCGTCAACAAACCGATCAAGAAAACAGCGCATATCCAGATTCTCCGCGGCAACCTTGCGCCCGGCGGTTCCGTGGCCAAAATCACTGGCAAGGAAGGCCTGACCTTCTCGGGTCCCGCTCGCGTGTATGACCGTGAAGAAGCGATGCTGGCCGGGCTGGAAAACGGCGAAATCCAGAAGGGCGATGTCGTGGTGATTCGTTATGAAGGACCGAAGGGTGGCCCCGGCATGCCGGAAATGCTCACCCCGACCTCGGCGATTATGGGTGCCGGCCTCGGCAAGGATGTTGCACTGATTACCGACGGGCGTTTCTCCGGCGGTTCACACGGCTTTATTATCGGTCACGTAGTGCCGGAAGCCCAGGAAGGCGGGCCGATCGGCCTGATACGCGACGGCGATGTCATCAGCATCGATGCCGGTACGCAGAGTCTCAACGTCGATGTCAGTGACGAAGACATGGAAAAACGACGCGCCGAATGGCAGATGCCGGCCTACACGGCAACACGCGGCACCCTGTACAAGTACATCAAGAGCGTGAAGGATGCCTCTCACGGTTGCGTGACCGATGAGTAACATCCGTCCGGGCCACTTTTATTTTCCTTCCCGGGATTTTTTTATCGCATCCGCCAGTGATGAGTGAGCCTTGTTGTACTCGCCCTGCATCTGACGACTGAGTTTAGCGGCGTCACGTTCTTCCGGCGGCATACTGTTAAGCCGTTTCTGGAAATGCCGCGCAAACTCGCCCAGTGCGGCAGCACCGGGATTTGGCGGCGCCGTGTACAGCACGGTGCCGGCCTGTACCGGCGTTGAGACCACGGGTTCATCCTGAACCACCGGTTCGCTGGAAGCAGCACCACTGGTTCCAGTGGCCTGCGTCTTGTCAGTTTCAGCCCCGTCATCAACCACTGTCGCAGCAGATGGCTGTATGGCAGGCGCCGCCCCGGGGTTAGCCACCACGGGTGCAGGAGGCTGCGGGGCCGGCCCGGTTTTTACCGGTTGCACAACATTGACAGGCGTCACAGTGTGCGCCGTTGTCTGCCCGGACTGTTGAACATAACGGTAGGCCACTACCGCGCTGGCGAGCACTACCACGGCACCGGTATAAAGCAATATCTGTTTCATTGTTCCACCTCGGGATAACGTCGCGCCTGCCACAGGTAATAGAGCGCGGGAATCAACACCATTGACACCAGTGGCGCCGTGACCATACCGCCAACCATGGGCGCTGCGATACGACGCATAACTTCCGAACCTGTCCCGGTGCCAAGCATGACCGGCAGCAGACCGGCAATAATCACAGCGGCGGTCATTGCCTTGGGACGTACGCGCTGGACGGCGCCCTCTGCAACCGCTGCGCGGAACTCCGCGCGACTGGCCGGTTGCCGTCGACGCACGGCCTCATCGAGATATACCAGCATGACTACACCGAACTCGGTCGCCACGCCGGCCAGCGCAATAAATCCAACACCGACAGCGACGGAGAGGTTATAACCCAGCGCATACAGCAACCAGAAACCACCCACCAGCGACAGGGGTACGGCACCCATCACCATGAAGGATTCAGTGAAGTTATGGAAGCTCAGGTACAGCAACAGCAATATAATAACCAGTGTCACCGGAATAATCAGGGTCAGTTTCTGTCGTGCGCGTTCGAGATACTGGTACTGCCCTGTCCATTCCAGGGTATAACCGGCCGGCAGCTTGATCCTGTCAGCAACGACCCGTTTCGCTTCATCGACATACGAACCCAGATCGCGATCCGCAATATTGACATATACCCAGCTACTCAGGCGCGCATCCTCGCTGCGGATCATCGCCGGACCATTGACGATATGCACATCCGCCACATCCCGTAACTGAATATGCTCATCACGTGATGTCACGATCGGCAGGTTCTGGAGGGCATCGAGTGAATCACGCACATAACGCGGGTAACGCAAGTTGACGGGATAACGCTCACGCCCTTCGACAGTATAGGTTACGTTGACGCCACCGACCGCAACATTAATCAGTTCCTGTATCTCCGCTACGCTGAAAGCGTAACGAGCCGCCGCTTCGCGATCAATATTCACCTCGATATAGCGCGCACTGGTGGCGCGTTCAGCAAACACCGATTGCGTACCCGGCACACGGCGCACCACCGGTTCGATCTGCTGCCCGATCTTCTGGATCACTTCAAGGTCTGGCCCGGAAATCAGGATACCCACCGGGGTATTCACGCCTGTAGACAACATATCAATACGCGTCTTGATCGGCATCAACCAGGCGTTGTTCAGACTCGGCACCTGGACCCGCTCATTGAGTTCCCGCTTGATCCCTTCCAGGGTCATACCTTTACGCCACTGGTCACGGGGTTTTAACTGTATCGTCGTCTCCATCATGGTCAGCGGCGCCGGATCGGTTGCGGTTTCCGCGCGTCCTACCTTGCCGAATACCTGTTTGACCTCGGGTACTGTCCGGATCAGCTTGTCCGTTTGCTGCAACAGTTCACGCGCCTTGCCAATCGAGATACCAGGGTAAGTAGTTGGCATATACAGCAGGTCGCCTTCATCCAGTTCCGGCATGAATTCCGAGCCCAGCCGCGACAGGGGCCACAGGCAACTCGCAATCAACAACACGGCAAACAGGACGACGCGCCACGGGTGGTCAAGCGTCGTACGCAGTATAGGTTGATACAGGGCAATCAGCCCCCGGTTGACCGGGTTGGCATTCTCACTGCGGATCTTGCCGCGCACCAGGTAGACCAGTAGCGCCGGCACCAGCGTGATCGACAGCCCGGCGGCGGCGGCCATGGCAAAGGTCTTGGTATAGGCCAGCGGGATAAACAGCCGCCCCTCCTGCGCTTCCAGGCTGAAGACCGGGATAAAGCTCAGGGTGATGATCAACAGCGAGAAAAACAGCGGGGAACCCACCTCGACCACACCAGCGGTGATCGCGGCAACCCGCCCCTTCCCGCCGGCACGCTCCAGGTGCTTGTGTACATTTTCGATCATCACAATGGCCGCATCCACCATGGCGCCAATCGCTATGGCAATACCGCCCAACGACATGATATTGGCATTGATGCCCTGGTGGGCGATCAGGATAAAGGCTGCCAGGATGCCTACGGGCAGACTGACCAGCACAACCAGCGAGGAACGCAGGTGATACAGGAACACCGCGCACACCAGCACCACGATAAGGAACTCTTCCAGCAGGCGATGAGACAGGGTATTCACCGCGCGGTTTATCAGGCCGGAACGGTCATAGGTTGTCACCAGCTCTACCCCGTCCGGCAGGCTGTGGCGGATGGTATCCAGCTTTGCCTTGACCGCCTTGATCGTGGTCAGCGCATTATCCCCAAAACGCATCACGATAATACCGCCTACCACCTCACCCTCGCCGTTCAGTTCCGCGATCCCGCGCCGCATCTGCGGGCCGGTGCGTATTTCTGCAATGTCATTGAGCTTGATGGTCGCACCTGTTGCGCCAACATTGAGCGGTGGTATTTTTCTCAGGTCGTCAATCGACTCGATATACCCGCGCGAACGCACCAGGTATTCGGCCTCGGCCATCTCCACCACCGACCCGCCGGTTTCATGATTGGCATCGCGGATCGCGCTTTTGACGGCCGAAAGCGGTAAGGAATGCAGACGTAACAGGTTGGGATCGATTACCACCTGGTACTGCTTGACCATGCCACCGATGGTCGCCACTTCGGATACACCCGGTACCGTTTGCAGTTCATATTTCAGGAACCAGTCCTGCAAACTTCGCAGCTGCGAGAGGTCACGGCTGCCGCTGCGGTCTACCAGCGCATATTCAAAGATCCAGCCCACCCCGGTGGCGTCCGGCCCAAGTGATGATTTCGCTTCATCCGGCAGCTGGCTGGATACCTGGCTCAGGTATTCCAGCACGCGCGAGCGTGCCCAGTAAGGATCCGTACCATCCTTGAAAATAATATAGACATAGGAATCACTGAAGAACGAGTAGCTGCGCACTGCCGTGGCGCCGGGTACTGACAGCATGGCGGTCGACAGCGGATAAGTGACCTGATCCTCGACGACTTGCGGCGCCTGTCCCGGGTAGTTTGTCTTGATAATGACCTGGACATCCGACAGGTCGGGAATGGCATCCAGCGGAATCGTACGCAGGGCGTAGAGTCCCCAGACTGAAATCAATGCTGCCAGCACCAGTACCAGCAGTCGGTTACGAATAGACCAGCGAATAATGGCGGCGATCATGTCAGGCGTCCGTCAATGCTCGTGCCCATGCTCACCATGACTGTGCGCCACAGCATCCGGCTCCTGCATTCGGCGGAAACTTGCCGTCAGGCTACTTTCGGAATCAATCAGGAACTGTCCGGACACCACGACGGTTTCACCATCCTGCAAACCCGACAGGATTTCCACCCGGCCATCGCTGACAATCCCTGCGCGCACCTCAACAGGCTGGTAATGCCCATTGTCATGCACCACGATGACACGCGCACCGTCACCGGTACGAATCACGGCATCGGCCGGCACCCACAACACATTCCTGTGTGGCTGGGCATAGATTGTGACATTGGCAAACATCGACTTGCGAAGCAGGGGGTTCAGGGTCAGAAACCGCAGGCGTACAGACAGTGTGCGTGTTTTGTAACTGATCGATTCATTCACACGCTCTACGGTTCCCTCAAAGGTCTCACCCGGTAGCGAGGGGATTGTCATGGTTGCGCGCTGACCGTATTCGAGCCAGGTCCACTGGCGCTCAAAAGCCTCGGCGGTCACGCTGACCACAATCAGCCCACCGAGTCGCATCAGGGTCGTATCGGCTTCAACCGGGTCGCCCGCCTTCACGGTAATTTCTACAATCGAGCCATCCTGCGGCGCATAGATCGTTAAATTTTTCTCCGGCTCACCGCTCTCTTCAAGTTTCCGTACCTTGCTGCCAGGGAAACCCAGCTTTGCCAGCGTTTCCCAGTATTGCTGCATGGCCTCGTTGTCCCCGGCACGAAACGCCACCAGGTAATCCTGTTGCGCCTGCAGGCGTTCCGGTGAAAAGATCTTCGCCACGGCCTCGCCTCGCTTGACGCGTTCGCCCTGATCCCGCTCCAGCACCCATTCCACCCGGCCGCTGAGGCGCGGCTTGATGATACGACCGCCACTCGGGGTGATCTTGCTGAGGCTGCCCGTCGTACGAATCAGGCGCGGCAATGTGCCGCGCTGCACCTTCGTCGTGCGTATGCCGAGATTGTGTTCCATGGCCGGTGAAATCCACACCTGGGGCGCACCATGCGCATCATCCGCTTTGCCTTCATCTTCCAGCGGCACCAGGTCCATACCACAAATCGGACAATGGCCCTTGTCATGGGAAATAATCTCCGGGTGCATCGGGCAGACATATCGCGTTTCACCCACACTGCCGATAGCATCCAGTTGCGCGTCACCACCTTCCATGGAGTGACGGTCCGCAAACAGCAGCCACCCCGACAGCAGACCGGCGGCAAACAATACCGGAAGTAGAAACAGTAACGTGGATTTTCTGGACATGCTCTTGCTTGCCTGGGTAACAGTTAGCCTAGTATAGTGCTATCCGTATGTTCGTCATCAATCATCTCTTTTTCCCAGTCCCCTGGCTGAAAGGAGACTGGGAAAAAGAGGGGGGTCATAAAGACCCCCCAGGTAGTTCCTACTGTACTTTCCTTATGTGAGGAACTTTTCAGTTCGACTTATTCCACCCAGGTCAGGCCGTGAGGCGTGGCGTGACCGGTCTTGCCGTGAGGCCATGAAGCACGGTCAAAGTCGATACAACCGTCATAGTAGCTGTAGAAGAAGTGCGGTCCATAGCGTTCACCCTGGTCACCGAAGGAACTCACGTCGGTGAACAGACCAAACAACCAGTCAGAAGACAGACGACCGGCGCCAATACCCCAGTTCAGGCGTTTTCTCATCTTCAGCATGCAGACACGGTCATCACCCACAGAACCGGTACCTGGCAGCTGACCCACCGGGTTCGGCAGTGCGTATTCACGCAGGTCAACAAAGTACAGGCTGGTAGCAACGCGTTTTTCAGCCTTGTTGTACAGTGTGAAGTGAGGACCACCCTGGGACAGGAAGTTATCCAGTGAATCCAGGTTCTGGCTGTCGGCTACCACCGGGCAATCCGAAGCACCGTTGTTACGCTTGGCAGCGAACGTGGTGGTCGGCTCACCTGTGAACATATGGGCAAAGCCCGGTGCGTCACTGGAGGTGTAGAAGCTGGCATCCGCATAGTTACACTGGATGTTGTTGATGTCGTCACCCTTGGCAAGCAGCGGACGGATATCAAACAACATGATGCGGCGAGAATGCTCCATCGGATAGTCACGATCGAAGGTCGGCTGTCCCGGAGAGACAACACCGGCGATCGGGGCTACCAGGTAGGTATCATCCTTGGTGGTGAAGAACACCGAGAAACCGGTGCAAGGACCCGCATCATACACAGCGCGCAGTTCCGGGCGAACGCCCCGCTGCCAGCTGGTCATGTCCGGAGTATAGAACAAGGTACCACCACACATGGAAGCCACGAAACCACCCTTGTGCTCGGGCAGGTTGGTGGTCCAGGCAGCCATAAGACCTTCCGGCTCTTCCATCGTAACGGCAGACGAACCAAGGTGCAGCGGACCACCACCTTCACGACCTTCGACACGGGGGCCATCAGGCACCTGGGCGATATCTTCCGGTGAATAGGTGCCGCCCGCCATGGTCTTCAGCTTGTTCAGATCCCAGAAGCGGATAGTCGTACCGATATCATAGGTCTGGGTAGAAGCGGCGCCTTCTTCGTTGTCCGGAGGCGTCGCGCCGGCCAGAGCCAGTGAGACCGGGTCGCCGTAGTCAGATGTGACCAGGGTGTTTAGATCCTGACGTGCAAAGATGCCGTGCGGGTGAGCGATACCGGCAGTACTCGGTGCAACAGTTTCAGGCGCACCGGCGAGGATCGCACACAGGCCACACTGCCAGCGAGGCTTGTAACGATCAGGGGCATCACCGCCATTATAAACAGCGCTGAACTGACGAACGTCCGTACCATCGTAATCAAAGATAACGACACCACCCGGGGTGGTCAGGGTCGGCGGAAGCTGCGGTGCAGCACCCATGTTGCTCGGGAAACCCCAGTTACCCTTGGCGCCCATGAAAGAGGAAGCCATCAGACCATCGCCAACACTGATGAAATCATCGGTACCGGACAGGGCATCGGTACGCGGGTCGAAACCACCGGAAATGACCAGGCCACACATGTTGTCATAAGCCGGATCGTTACCCATTGTGGCCGCATCGTAACGAATTACCGTACCCGTCACGTCACCGCCGATCATGGTGCCATCGATCGGACGAACGTGCAGGGGATCGTTGATGTTACAACCAAACACGTTGGCGGAAATCAGGCCACCGGCAAACATCAGCTTGTCACCTGTGGCTTCATCGGTCACGAGGAAGGCGCTGGTGTGGTGAGATTCGTTGGCGAACTGCGAGGTAATTGCGTTCTGGAAAAGACCACCGTTACCGGCTGTCGGCACAGGCACGATACTGCCATCGGTCACGCTGCTATCGAGACCAAACTCGACTTCGGCCAGCAAGTGTGCGTTCAGTACGGGCGGAAGTTGTACAGTGCTTACCACCGCACCGTAGTGAAAGATATCACGACGGGTTGCGTTAACCACCGCGATAAAGTCACCGTCCGGCGTGCCGGTCGTTGCCGCACCCTTTCCGTTGACTTCGAAGTTGGGATCGTAGTCATTGTTCAATGCCGCACCGTCCATCGTCTGCCAGCCGCCTTTATCGCCGGACCAGACCATCAGGTACTTGGCTGCGTGGGCAGTGCCGGCCATGGCCATGGCAGAACCGACCGCGACAGCAAGTGCCGTCTTTCTAATCGTTTTAAATTTCATCGTTGGGTACCCTCCCACTTTACGTGGATTGTTTGGTAAACCTAAATTAACCGACGCCTGCCCAGGGGACAGACGCCATTCAGCGACAGGTCTATAGCAATCGCCGGGCCATGTTAAAATTCCACATTAAAAATAGAAGGTTATATTCCAGACTGTCACCCAAAGGCGACATTTCCAGGATTCCGGCTGACAGTGTAAATAATCCCGGCATGACAGAACTCATGAATACTCTGTCAGTCTGTCAGCAGTTTTTAATTATCCATTGTTTTCAGTAGCTTGGTTATAAAGCTAACACCCACACCTGTCATGGTTCGAGCATCGCAAACCGGACCTCCAGCCTGTCACGCGTACCATAATGAAATCTGTTTTTTTATATATTTCAAATAGATAATGTTTAAAACTGTGTAAACAAGTACGACAAGACCTATGCCCGTACTGCCAGTCTGTCATGTCATATGCGTCAAATCCCTCGGGAACACCGGTATTACACCCACAAAAAAGCCCGCTGTCGAAGCGGGCTTTTCCGAAAACTCCGGTAGCGACCGGAAGCACCGATATCAGGCGGAGCGACAGCTACCGAACCCGAACAGGCTGTAGGCGGGGCACCAGCCGATCAGACCGGTCAGCAGTGGTACCGCACCGAGCAGACCCCAGGGGTACAGCGATTCAGTCCAGGGCCCGACAAAGGTCAGCGCCAGCAGGGCCGCGCCTGCAGCAATACGAACAAAACGGTCAATTCCACATACATTTGCCATGAGAGATACCTCCTGTCGGTTATCTGATGCCAGGGAGTATAGGGGAAGAAACCGGGCCCCGCAGTGACAAAATCACACAGGTGGCGACTTTTCACTCAGTGGATAGCTTCCCAGACCCGCGTCAACGCATCCGGTCGAATGACTTCAACAGAACCCCGGCGAACTGCAATCAGACCGTCCTTTTCGAACACCTTGAGTTGACGGCTGATCACTTCGCGCGCCGTACCCAGTTCACTGGCAAGCTGCTGATGTGTCGCCGAAACCGTGCCAGGGCGGTTACCACAACGATCTACCAGGTGTTTTGCCAGCCTTGCGTCCACACGACCGAAGGCCACATCCTCGACCCGCTGTATCAGGTCTCCCAGTCGCTGCCCCTGGTTGGCAAACACAAACCGCCGGAAGGTGTCTGAATAACCCAGCGCCTCGTTGAATACGGCCTGGGGAATGACCAGCGCCTCGGTTTCCTCGTCGGTAATACCCTCCGCTGGATAGGATTCCTCGCTGATCAGGCAGGACGTGGTGATAACACAGGACTGGCCGTCGGTAACCCGGTACAGGACAACCTCCCGCCCCCCTGCCGACAGCGCCTGGACCCGGACACTGCCATGGATCACCACAAGGTAGTTCCGGCACGTGTCGCCACGATGAAACACCGTCTGGCCGGCCGGCAGGCGCACCTGCTGCACCTGTTTGCACAATTGCTGCAGGAGCATGTCATCCTGCGGAAACCACTGCTCAAGCATGTCCGGTGCGCCAGTCATAGTGGCGCCTTTTATCCACCAAACCCCCGGCAGAGTCAACCTTGGCCACAGGCAAAAAAAACGCGGGCGAATGGCCCGCGTTAACAATCCGGTTCAGTGGGAGGGAATTTGCTGAATGACTGAACCTGGAATACACCCGTAGTCTGGGATACACAGCCGGCCAGGGAAAGTGACGAATTGCCGCACACCCTGACAGGACATCCCATCACAACTGTTGCCCATAGAGACCACGGCAGGCACGGAAAAGTTCACACCGGACGAAAATATTTCAGGGGGAGATGCGGCAATTTGTCACTTCCCAGGCCATCAACCCGCACCCTATCCTCCACACAGAACAAAACAACGACGAGAGAAACCCCATGAAAACCCTGAAATCCCTACGCCTTTTTCTGGGCCTGTGCTTGCTGTCTATACAGGCCCCGGCACAGGCCTACGTCGGCCTGTGCTGCGGGAAGTGCGGCGGCAATATGCCCATGAATATCCCGGGCGGCGGTATCCCGGAAACACACGAATGGCGCATCAAGTTCAGCCCCATGTTCATGCGCATGGATGGCTTGCGCGACGGTACTCACGGCGTCAACCCGGACAGCCTGCTGGGTATGCCGGTGATGATGGGACAGCCAACCGGGAAATTCATGGCGACACCTACCGATATGGATATGGCCATGCTGAATATCACGGCAGGCTACAGTCTCAGCGACAAGTGGTTTGCCGGCATCATGCTGATGTGGAAACGCAATGAAATGGACATGCTGTTTAACAGCATGATGCGGAGCATGACAGGCAAAACAGGCTTCACCATGACGACCGACGGCCCAGGCGACACCATGCTGATGGCCAAGTACCGGCTGTTTGCCGACGACCCGCTGATCCCCACGCAACAGGCCTCACTGTTCTTCGGCCTCAGCCTGCCAAGCGGCTCCATTAACCAGAAGAACAGCCGGCACCCGCTGGATTTGCGTAAAAACGAACAGGCGCCCTACGGCATGCAACTCGGCTCCGGCACCTTCGACCCCACGCTTGGCCTGCTCTACCAGGGTTCGAGCTCACCCTTGTGGTGGGGCGCCAACGCCGCCTACACGGCAAGGCTGTACAACAACAAACGCCATTATCGAACCGGCAATGAAGTACGCCTCGACCTGTATGGCATGTACCAGCTACGCTATAACCTGCTGGTCCAGGCGCAACTGAATGGCCACTATCAGGACCGCATCCACGGTGAAATGGACGAGGCCAGAAGCGGTGAATCCGGCCATGTCGTCCAGGGCGACCCGAACTCGCCCTACATGACACCGCTGTGGGATCCAAACAACTATGGCGGGACACAACTTTTCGCCACACTCGGGTTCCAGTGGCAACCCGCGCCGCTGCATATCATCGATCTCAATGTTGGCGTTCCCCTGTACCGCGATCTCAACGGCCCGCAGCTGGAAACCGATTACCGCGTCATGCTGACCTGGTATCTCGAGATTCCCACCCGGAAGAGTATTCGTTTCGGCCTCGGCAGGGCAAAAGCCAAAAGTAAACTGGGGTTCTGAATCGCATGAAAATCATCCATACACACCGATCAATCACGGGGCTTGCACTGGCAAGCCTGACGCTGTTCACGGCTTGCACGACACCGGGCACGCACAACACGGCCATTCCCGACGCGGAAAGTACCGGGGCTAGGATCTATAGCGCCCGCTGCAGCAATTGCCACGCCCTGCCTCACCCGCAACGGCTTGGCTATAACGCCTGGCTGGAACTGCTCCCGATCATGGAGCAGCGTATGCAGGAACGCGGCATGCTAAAGATGGGCAAGGATGAGCGCGATAAACTGCTGGCTTACCTGAAGGCACACAGCCGATGAGAACACAGATCGCGGGCCTGGCGTTGTGCTTCGTCATGTCAGGCATTCAGGCGGCGCCTGACTTCGACGCACTGGGTATCACACCGCCAAAACAACGCCAGGCAGCACCGGATTTCAGCCTGGCGACAGCCGATGGCCGCACTCTGCACTTGAGTGATTTCCGTGGTAAACCGGTATTGCTCAATTTCTGGGCAACCTTCTGCGCACCCTGTCGCGAAGAGATGCCCGCCCTGCAAACCTTGTGGGAGACCCATCGTCATACCGGCCTGATCGTGCTTGCCGTGGCGGCCGACCGTGACAAGTCCGGGGCAACCATTACAGCGTTTTTGGAATCAGCTGCTGTCAGCTTTCCGGTCCTGCTGGACAGCGATGGTGAAGTGCGTCGCCGGTATGAAGTCCAGGCCCTGCCAACCAGCTATCTCATCGGCGCGGACGGGCGCTTCCTCGGCCGCATGGTCGGGCCGCGCGACTGGGATGGCGAAGGCTACCGGGAACTGTTTGCCTCACTCCTGGCGACGGGTGAAATCAGGAGGCCAGCGGAGCCAGCTCCCGCTCCAGGGGAACAGGATCTGCCACACTGACGGATGAGGCAGCTTCTTCTTCAAGACTGGCTGTCTCGTAGGGCCAGTCACGAATACCGCCTTCTACCGTGACGACATCGTAGTTGTGCTGACTGAGCTTGAGGGCCGCCACGGCACTGCGACTCCCGGAATGGCAATACACGATGTAATGTTCCGACTTGTCCAGCTCACCGATACGCTCACGCAGTTCATGCAGCGGGATGAGAATCGCACCGGGGATATGCTGGTATTCATATTCTTCGGCATAACGCACATCGAGTACCCGGTAGCCGCTTTCGATCATGCTCCTGGCAATTCGCGGGTTGACGCTGCGCACCAGCTGTTTGCTGACCAGATCCTCGAAGTCTTCACGGCCCAGCACCATGATGATGGCATCCTCGACGATACGCACGGTTTCGCTACGCAGCTTGCCGGTAATCAACGCCTCGCAACCAAAGGTATCACCGGCCTGCAACTCGGCCACCTTGCGCGGCCCGTCATCGTAGATACCGGTCTGCCACACTTCGGCGCGCCCCGATTTGAGGATATAGAACGCATCGCCTTCCTCGCCTTCACGGACAATCTCCTGTCCTGCAGACGCCATCACTGTATGCATCCGCTGAAAGGCGCTCTCGACACATTCAAGCGGCATGCGACGGAAGGCCAGCGTGTCACGTACACCTTCAAGCGCATCGTGCAAGCGAACATCCGCCTCTTCGGTGTAATGGACGATTTCGTCCCAGGCCAGCAGTTCGTCGAGCATATCGCTGTCCGCCAGGCAAACGGTCGTATCCCTGACAGCGATCAGCGTCGAAGTCTTCGGTGCAGTGGCCAGTTTAAGCGCCTGGGTGCGTGTGCTGTTGGGCACAATACCGGTACGCACCGAACCGTCCTCGATAATCTTCAACTCGCCTTCGACCACGAACAGGAAATCCCTCGCCTTGCCCGGGTTCATCTGGAAAATATCCCCACAACGCATTTCAAGGAACCGGACCACGTTCGCCACTTCGTCCGCCCGCTCCGGGGACAGCAGGTTAAACGGCACATAGTTCCTGATCAATTTATCCAGGATGTGTTTTGTTTTTGATATCTGCATAACGGGAAAATCCTGATCACAACAAATAGCCGAATCACGGCCTGTTAATCATTCAACGCTGCAAGCTGTCGCCTGTCATCTGGATAAAGGTTCATAAAACTGCACTATCGGCCAACTGTATCCATCCGGACATGGTTATGGCGTGAACATATGCCCAGATACCTGCCATAATCGGCGTGACAATTTGTCGCAACGCGGTTTTATGACCGACTGATAGAATACTCACCATGCTGACACAGGGTCCTGCAAAATCGAGCAGTTCAAGCAACCTCAAACGGCTGGCGCTGTTACGCGGGCTGATGCTTGTGGCCGAACTACTGGTCGTTCTGGGGGTTCATTATGTCGCCGCCATCGCCTTACCCCTGGCGCCGCTGTTTGCGATTTTCTCCCTCATGGCCGTGACCAGCCTGTGGACCTGGCGGCGCGCCGGCAGCGACGCCACCCTCAACGACCGGGAATTCTTTCTGCAACTGAGTATCGACGTGCTGGCGCTGGCCGCCGTACTGTATTTTACCGGTGGCGCCACCAACCCCTTTGCCTGGCTGTTCCTTATCCCGTTGATCATCGCTGCGACGGTTTTACCCGCACCGGCTGTCTGGTTGATGGCGGCGCTCACCACGCTGTGCTATTCCCTGCTGTTCTTTTTTTACCAGCCCCTCGGCAGTGATGCCCACATGCACCACGACCGGGCATTCAGCCAGCACATCTTTGGCATGTGGTTCGGTTTCGCACTCAGTGCCGCCCTGATCGCAGGATTTGTGGTGGGTATTGCCAACACCTTGCGCCAGCGCGACAAACTGCTCGCCCGCGCACGTGAACAGGCGCTGCGTGACGAACAACTGATTGCACTGGGTACACTGGCGACCGGCGCGGCACACGAACTCGGCACCCCGCTCTCGACCATGGCCGTGGTCACCCGTGAACTGGAGCGTGCAGACCTGCCCGACGGAATGAAACGCAAACTGCAAATACTGCGCAGCCAGGTGGATCGGTGCAAACAGGCCCTGTCGGTCATTTCAGCTTCGGCCGGCGAACTGCGCGCGGAAAGCGGCGGCCTGATTCCACTTCGCACCTGGCTGGAGCGGGTTATCGATAACTGGAAAGCGCAACGTCATAACGCATCGATTTCCATCAACCTTCCACCGCAAGCGACGGACGCCACGATTATCGATGAACAAACCCTGCAACAATCGATGATCAACCTGCTCAACAACGCGGCGGACGCCTCTGAAAACGAAGTCACCATGAACGTCCTTCAGGATACGCAACAGGTCACCATCGATATACTGGATCGTGGACCCGGGCTGCACCCGGATATCAGCGCAACACTCGGTGATCGCCCGACCAGTAACAAGGAACATGGCATGGGCCTGGGACTGTTTCTGACGCATGCCACCCTGCAGCGTCTGGGTGGCACGATTGCCCTGTTCGACCGTGAGGGCGGCGGCACCTGCACCCGCATCCAGTTACCCCTGACACGCAAGGACAAACCGTCATGAATCGGGTAAGCGACACGCCTCCCACACTGCTGCTGGTCGATGACGATGAAATCTTCTGCGAAGTCCTTGAAGAAGCGCTCAGTAGCCGCGGCTACCAGGTCGAGAGCGCGCATAATATCAGCGACGGCATGGAAAAAGCCCAACACCTCGACCCCGAGTATGCTGTTATTGACCTGCGCATCGGCCAGGAATCCGGCCTGTCACTGGCGAAGCAACTGCACGAGCGCGACGAAAACACGCGTATGGTG
>JALWRY010000223.1 GCA_027080445.1 Thiohalobacter sp.
GTCGCGGAGGATCTCGTAGCCGATGATCGTATGTTGCTTGATGACCTCGAATTCTTCCGTGGTGAGTTTGCCGGGTTTGAGCAGAATATGATCCGGTATTCCGATTTTACCGATGTCATGCATCGGGGCCGAGAGTTCGATGCTTTCGCATTCGATTTCATCCAGCCCGAGGGTTTCAGCAATAATACGGGCAAAACGCGCCATGCGAATGACATGGTTGCCGGTTTCCTCGTCACGGTATTCGCCGGCCTTGGCGAGACGCAAAAGGGTTTCGTGCTCACGTACACGGATAGCGTGGGTGGCAATTCTGACCTGCTCTTCCAGCCAGTTGGCGCGATCCTCGATAATCAGGCGCTGGCGCTGAAGTTGTAACAGGTTACGGAAACGGGCGCGGCACTCGGCATGGTCGATCGGTTTGTTGATAAAGTCCGTCGCGCCCAGTTCCAGCGCCCGGTAGCGTATCTCGGTTTGTTCATGCGAGGTGATCATAACGATGGGGACGTTATGAACCTGTGGTACGGCGCGTGCCTGCTGGAGAAACTCGATGCCATTCATGCCGGGCATCTTGTAGTCTGTCAGGATCAGGTCTGCCGGCTTGTCCGCCAGCCAGTCCAGTGCCGGTTGGGCGCTGTCGAAGGATTTGATTTCCAGGAATTCGTCGATGGACCTGACGATCTGGGCGAGGATCTGACGGCTGGTTGCCTGATCGTCGATAACGAGTACAGTGGCCATTATTTTTCGTTCGCGCCCTTTAGGTCGTGGTGTCCGGGTTACCGTACCTGACTGGCGTGGTTATCGGCATCCGGCTGGCAGGATTAAGGTATAGTTGGCTGTTATACGGGTGTATGTGCGTTCCGTCACGAATTTTTTCGCGTGTCTGAACACAGTAAACGCTAGTCTAGCATTTTAACGGAGGAATGATGGCCAGAGCAGAAACGGATATTGATGTGCGCCTGAGCCAGGAAGGCATTTTCGCGCCAGATGACGACAGGATGATGCTTTATGAGGGCAGATTGACGCGTTTCTTTGAGCGGGAATATGCCCGTTACCAGGATTCTACCCGCTCCCCGCGCGATTTTGGTGTTCCTTCGGATGAAGGCCCTATCATGGAAGAGACCGAGGCGCTGATGGATCAGCATTACGATGAACAGGCGGAATTCTTTTCCGGGTTTCTCGATACCTGCTACCGCGCCTATTCCATGGCCTACTACGGTGATACACCCGAGGCGATCCGGGCATCAAAAGCCACGCTCGAGCAGGCCCAGGAAGCCAAGTTTGCGCTGATCGCGGAGCGTGCGGGCATCCAGGGGGATGAGAAGATCTTTAACATCGGTTGTGGCTTCGGGTCACTGGAAACCTATCTGCTAAAACACTATCCGGAGCTCGAAATTGTCAGTATTACTCCAAGCAAGGTTCAGGTTGATCATATCAGGACACGTATGCAGGATGCCTCAGATCCACTGTGCACCGAACGACTGACATTGATCGAGGGTGGTTTTGAACAGCTTGATGTAAATGCCCTGGGTGGGCGTCGGTATGATCTGGTGATTTCTGTGGGATTTTTTGAGGAAGTGGTCAATATCCGTGCAGCCTTGGAAAAAATTGCATCACTTTTATTACCCGGTGGTAAAATCTTCAACCACTTTATAACTTCACAGACTGCCATACCGCAGTTTCTGGATCCTGACAAAACGCGTATAGGGCTTTATTTTCCAGGTGGACGCGTCTGGCCACACACAGAACTTACGCGATACACCGATCACTTTGAGGTATGTAACACCTGGTTTGTGAATGGTCTGAACTACTGGCGAACGCTGGACGAATGGCACCATCGCTATTGGGATAGCCTGCCTTCCTTGTACGAGACAACTTTTGATCACGAACAGATTGCACACTGGAACAACTATTTTTCATTGTGCAAGGCCATGTTCGCGCCCATGGACGGGTGTTTCTACGGGAACAGTCATTATTTGTTCAGGTTGAAAGACTGAAGCTCAGAAGTCCGGTTTTTTCACCACGGTGACCGCATTGAGTCCCCCGAAGGCAAAAGCATTTGAGAGTGCGGTATCGATCTGCATGGGCCGCGACTGGTTCGGAATATAGTCCAGGTTACAGTCTTTATCCGCCTCGGTGAAGTTGGCGGTGGGTGGGGCTGTCTGGTGGTGAATGGCCAGTATCGTGGCAACCAGTTCCAGGGCGCTGGATGCGCCCAGCGCATGACCGTGCATTGACTTGGTGGAGGAAATGGCGAGTGCGCGGGCATGTGTACCAAAAGTTTTGTGCAGGGCTTCGGTTTCGGTTTTATCGTTGGCGGCTGTACCCGTGCCGTGGGCATTGATGTAAGCAACCGATTCGGCTGAAGTCTTCGTGCTTTCCAGGGCCCGCTGCATGGCCGAGGTAATGCCATTGACATCAGGTCGCGTGATGTGTGCTGCATCGGATGACATGCCAAAACCGGCCAGTTCGGCGTAGATATGCGCCTTTCTGCGACGCGCATGGCTTTCTGATTCCAGCACCAGCATGCCGGCGCCTTCTCCCAGCACCATGCCGGATCGGTTTGCCGAGAAAGGCCGGCATGTGTCGCTGGAAACCACCCTGAGCGCTTCCCACGATTTCAGCAGGCCGTAGGTGAACGGACTGTCCGTTCCACCTGCCAGTGCAATATCTACAAGGCCTGACTGAATCATCAGGGCGGCCTGTATCACGGCGTGTGCGCCAGAGGCGCAGGCGCTGGCTACCGAAAAGACAGGACCTCCAATCCCGAGACTCAGGCTGACCTGGCAGGCGGCAGCGCTGGGCATACCTTTCGGTATTGTCATCGGGTGTGCCCGGGTTCGCCCGTCCTTGTAGAGGTGGGCATAGGTCTCTTCATCTGTCTGTTTTCCCCCGCAACCCGTGCCGATGATGGCGGCCGCGTGACGTGTGGCGTGACTGTGTGGCGCGAGTCCGGCATCGTCCAGTGCTTCGGTGGCCGCGATGACGGCAAACTGTGAGAATCGATCCAGTAGCGGGAGTTTGTCCGGGGTGAAGTATGTCTCCGGTGCATAGTCATTGACGGTGGCGCCGATGCGGATTCTGGAACCTTCCGCCAGTGCGCCAAGGGGGGCAATGGCGGAGTTGCCGTTGACGAGGGAGTGCCAGAACTGTTGAGTGGTCTGCCCGGCAGCACAGATGGCGCCGAGACCGGTAATGGCTACACGTTGCCGCATACCTAGTGATCAGTGTCCGGCTGCCGGATCTTGTTGATACCGGACACAATATCGCCAACTGTTTCAAGGTTTTCCATCAGCTCATTGGGGATCTCCAGCCCGAAACGTTCCTCCAGCTCGTACAGGATGGTGATCGCCTGAAGCGAGTCGATACCCAGCTCGTCCAGGCGTGTTTCCATGTTGATATCTTCCGGGGCGCATTTTTTCTCGCGCGTTATTACCTCTACCACCGCCGATTCAATCATAACTACCAGTTCCTCAAACAGTTACACCGATTAAAGCATTTTTGCCTGGCTGCCGCTACATCGCTGCACGGTAATCTTTTTTCTCGATGGAGTGAGTGTCTGCGTGTCTGCCGGAGACAGGTCAAACAGGGGTACGAAAGAAACCGCTACGGGCATGCCCGCCTTGCTGTCTGTTGTGGGATGGAAAGGTACGTCTGACCAGGAACAGGGTCTGCTTCGTATTGGTATATCTCTTACCATCCTGATTTATCAGGTATTCAACTGGCCTGACACAGACGCAGCGCAGGAGCTGCTACATGCCAGTGTGGTTTTCATTGGCGGGTTTTTGTCCTTTTCTGTCGTGTTCTTTGTTTCGACGTTGATATGGCCTGCTCCCTGGGTTAGCCGACGCATCATAAGTATTATCATTGATATTTCGATGTTCAGCTATGGAATGTACTTGACCGGGCCAACGGGCGCACCTTGGTACGGGGTGTACTTGTGGGTCACGCTTGGAAATGGATTTCGATACGGCGAGAAGTACCTTTATTTGTCGGGTGTTTTATCTATGGCAGGTTTTGGAACGGTGATGTTTACATCACCGTACTGGCATGGTCATATGGAACTTGGTTTTGGTCTTGTCGCAACCTTACTTGTTATCCCTGCCTACTCAGCATTGCTGATTCGTCGTCTCAACGAAGCAAAACAGCAGGCTGATCAGGCCAGCCGTGCCAAAAGCGAATTCCTTTCCCGCATGTCCCACGAGATACGTACACCGCTGAACGGCATACTGGGAATGACAGAATTGTTGCGCGCCCGGCCGCTGGCGCCCGAGGATCGTGAGTATGTCGAAACCATCTACGCATCGGGCAAGACACTGGCACACCAGATCGACGACATTCTCGACCTGTCCAGAATCGAGTCCGGGCAACTGCAGCTTGAGGAGATCGAGTTCGACCTGTTTGCCCTGATCAGTACCACCTTGCGTATATTCGAGGCGCAGGCAACGGAAAAGGGCATTGCGCTGCAGGAGACAATCAACCCGAATACCCCGTTTCTACTGTTCGGCGACCCGCACAAGTTACGCCAGGTGATTATCAATCTTGTCGGCAATGCCATGAAATTTACCGATAAGGGCTTCGTATCGCTGCGTGTCTACCCGAGGGAGGAAGAGGCGGGGCAAGTGATGTTGCGTTTCGAGGTCGCGGATACGGGTGCCGGTATTGCAGAGGATCGCCTGGAGCAGATTTTCGAGCCCTTTACCCAGGAAGACAGCACCGTATCCCGCCAGTACGGTGGTACCGGGCTGGGCACCACGATCTGCAGGCGCCTGGTCTATCTGATGGATGGGAGGATCGGCGTCCAGAGCCGGCAGGGCGTTGGCACGACCTTCTGGTTTGACCTGCCATTCAGGGTAGTGGATTCGCCGGAACAGGACGCGAGCAGCGCCTGGGCGCGCGGTTGCCGGGTGATTTGCCTGCAGCATGAGGGCGCCAACGGTGGGGATTTGCTGGAAAGCCTGGCGGGCTGGCAGATACCATATACGGTGGTTCACAGTGTACGGGCCTGCCGGCAGTGGATTGGCGAGATGCAGGCCGCCGGGCAGTCTATCGATGCCTTGCTGATCGATGGTGTGCCGTATGACATTGAGCTGAATGGCCTGTTGACCACTTATGCAGGCGCCGGGGTAGCGGATTTTCTGCCGGTCATCCTGGTGGGGGGCGAGCGCTATCCACAGGAGATTGCGCGGCGTGCGCACGACCATTTCTTTGTATTAAATCAACCGTTGGACAGACGGGCGCTGTTCAACGTGTTACACGCCTGTTATTCACGTCATAGTACCGAAGACGATGTCATACATATTGCATCCAGACAACGCCGGCGCGGTGATACCGGTCTGCGACTCAGTGTACTCATCGGTGATGATAATGCGACCAATCGTATGGTGTTGCAGCGCATGCTCGAACAGCTGGGGCATCAGTGCGTAGCGGTCGATGGTGGTGAGGCGGTGTTGTTGTCGCTGGAAGAAAGGGATTACGACGTGGTCATCATCGACAAGAACATGCCGGATATGAGCGGCCTGGAAGTCTACACGACATTTGCACTGGCGCACGACATGGCCTCGACAGTCCCGTTTATTATTCTCACCGCGGATGCCACGCAGGAATCACGGGATGCCTGCGCCGCAGCCGGTATTCGCCATTTTCTGACCAAGCCGGTATCGCTGTCGCGCCTGCATGAAGTGTTGCTTGAAGCGGTGCAGGAAACAGCCCTGGGCAGTGTGGACGAAGCAGACATGGCGGAGCCGGATGTTGTCGATGAAGATTTGTGTGTCATTGATGGTGAGGAGTTTGAAAAACTGGAGTTGCTCGGTGACGGTGACGACCAGTTTATGCGGGATATCATCACCAATTTCGAGAGTGACGCCAACCGTGATCTCCGCGTGCTGGAGTCTGCGCTGGCGGATCAGGACCTGGTCGCATTTCGTGATAGTGCCCACGCACTGAAAGGCGCCGCCATGTACCTGGGTCTGAAGCAACTGGCGGCATTAAGCGCGCAGGCGCAGAACATCCGTGAAGCGGATTTCCCGGGCAATGGCATTGCCGGGCTCAGACGACTGCAACAGGCCACGGATACGGCACTGGAAGCTCTGCGCCACCGGGTAAACAGCCCGCGCAAGACAGGTTAGTCTTCAGGAAGGCGAGAGATGTCGCCGGTCGATCACCAGGGGCGGTAACTGTGAACGTTGTTGCCGGCTTTGAGCGCGGGCAAAATAGGCCATGAGCCGGCGGTTCTTCTCGCTGAGTTGCAGGGCCGTAGCTACCCAGTGTTCCACAATATCATACAGCTCTTCATAGCTGACGGGCATGGCCCGGTCTACGGCCGCCTGGAACCCGTGCAGGCCGGGTGCAATATCACTGTGGCGTTGCATGTAGTTTACGACGGCCTCACGACCCTCGCCATCCGCAGCGAGTATATCGATAACGCCCATATCGTACAGTGCTTCGGCCGAGTGTACGCGACGATCCATAATCAGACGCCGGGCCATCGCGGGTGTGATTTTTCGGGTGAGCAGGGAAATGGCGCCCATGCCGGGGAACATGCCGAAACTCAACTCCGGAAAGCCGAAGCGGGCGGATTCTTCGGCGATGATGACATTGTTTGAAAGCGCGGCTTCAAAACCACCGCCCAGGGCTTCGCCCTGTACCAGCGCGATGGTGGTAAAGGGGATGTCATAGTGCGTTACCGAGGCAAACTGTATGTCGATGCAGGTTTTTGCATAGGCCAGCAGGCCATCACGATCACGTTGTTCGATGAGTTCGATGAAGTGGGTCAGGTCGCCGCCAAGATTGAATGCGCGCGTATCGGTTGAGGCGAGCACCTGGAACTGTAGTCGGTTGGCGTCTGCCAGACGGTATTGCTGTTGGGCCGTCTGGCGGATGGAATGCTGGGCAACCAGCAGTTCATCAAGCAGGGCCGTGGTGAAGCAGGGCCGGCCACTGAACATGAATTCGACCCAGACGGCATTGTGTATCGGGTCGTTGGTTACCTTGAGGTGTTTCAGTCTGCGTTGAAGAATGTCGTCGTCGCTTTGTTTCACGTCTTGCTTCTCCCATCCACAGCGTGTTCAGTATGCGCGTTGCCCGCGACATAGTGAGTGCCAAGCCTGCCAGAAATGCCCGCCCTTGTACAACAGTAATGTGGCCATCGGGCAGTGGCTGAGGGTACACTCTGCGCCCATGGCCAGGCCAAAACTCCAGTACCAGTGTAGTGAATGCGGCGCGCTGGCGCCCAAATGGGCGGGCCAGTGTGCGGATTGTGGCGCCTGGAACAGTATGAGCGAGGCCCTTGCGGCCGCCCCGGTTTCCGGCAGCAATAAGCCACGCTTCACCAGCTATGCCGGGCAGGGTGGCGCGCAAATCCAGAACCTGGGCGCGGTGCAGCCCGGGCGGGAGACGCGGGTATCAACCGGGGTGCACGAGCTGGATCGTGTGCTGGGTGGCGGACTGGTAGCCGGTTCCGTGGTGTTGATCGGCGGTGATCCGGGTATCGGCAAATCCACCCTGTTGTTACAGGCGCTGGCGGCTTTTTCCGGCGAATTGAAAGCCCTTTACGTGACCGGCGAAGAATCGCCCGAGCAGGTTTCCCTGCGTGCGCATCGGCTCGCTGTCGGCGCTGACGAGTTGCGCCTGCTGGCGGAAACCTCGGTAGAGCGGATTATTGAACACGCGCGTATCGAGACGCCGCAGGTGATGGTTATCGATTCCATCCAGACCCTGTATACCGAGGCCTTGCAGTCGGCGCCCGGTTCAGTCGGGCAGGTGCGCGAAAGTGCCGCGCAGCTGGTGCGCTTTGCCAAGCAGACCGGCACGGCCCTGTTCCTGGTCGGGCATGTCACCAAGGAAGGCACCCTGGCCGGTCCGCGTGTGCTGGAACACATGGTCGATACAGTGCTGTATTTCGAGGGTGACGCCGGTGGGCGTTACCGCGTTATCCGCGCCATCAAGAACCGCTTTGGCGCCGTCAATGAGCTGGGCGTGTTTGCCATGACCGACCGGGGCCTCAAGGAAGTGCGCAACCCTTCATCCATCTTCCTGTCGCGGCATGAACAACCGGTGGCGGGCAGTATTATCCTGGTTACCATGGAGGGCACGCGACCGATGCTGGTCGAGGTGCAGGCACTGGTGGACGACAGCCAGCTGTCCAACCCGCGACGGGTGACGCTCGGCCTGGAACAGAACCGGCTGGCCATGTTGCTGGCGGTGCAGCACCGTCATGGTGGCGTGTTGATGGGGGATCAGGATGTCTATGTCAATGTGGTCGGCGGCGTGCGGGTCACCGAAACAGCGGCTGACCTGTCGATGTTGCTGGCGGTGTTGTCGAGTTTTCGTGACCGTACCCTGCCCAACGACCTGGTGGTATTCGGTGAGGTTGGGCTGGCAGGCGAGATCCGGCCGGTCCCCAACGGCCAGCAGCGTTTGCACGAAGCGGCAAAACTGGGTTTCCGGCGCGCGCTGGTGCCGGCCGCCAATGCGCCAAAATCCGCCATTGACGGGCTGGAGATTTGCGCGGTGTCGCGCTACGCGGAAGTGATGGACTGGTTTGCCGGGCAGTAAGACTCAGGCCGGTTCGGCCGGGGTGAGCGCCGACAGTTCACGTTCCAGCAGCTTTGGGTCGCCCAGGTTCAGTTCAACCAGTCGGCGCAGGTGGGTGATGCTGTCCACATCGATGTCATCGCAACGCATGCCGGTGTGTCCGGCTTCCTGGTGCGCCACGTGCGTCTCCATGGTAATGTCCGGGCCGCCTTCCAGGTGAATCTCAAGCTGGTATTGCGCGTCCATGACAGGTTCGAAGCGTTCCGGCGTCAGGATCAGGGCGCCATGCAGGGAAATGTCTGTCAGCGTGGTTTCCCACCGCGCATCGTCAAGGTGCAGGGTGACGCTGACGTCGAAGGGGATACGACTGAACTTGCGTTGTTCCGTGTGCGGGGGTGTTTCATTCATGTCATGATTCTCCTGCCGGGTGGGTGCAGAATCCGAGAAAAACTGTACCTGAAGTTCACCCACGTTAACACGATCCCCGTGACAGAGCTTGTAGGTTGAGTCACCGGTGTCCCGGTCGTTGACGCGAGGAGAGTGTTCACCGTTCAGGTGTGACAGGTAATAGCCGTCATTGCGGTGTGCGATTACGGCAAGGTGGCTGTCGGGGTTGCCGATGCGTGTAAAAGCCTTGTTGAGACGGATTGTGCGCCCCAGGTGTGAACCACTCTGGATTTGCAGCCATCCGTGTGTATCCACAGACAGCGTGGTCTGCGAGGGCGCGTCGGGTGTTTCCCCGGCAATACTGACCGGCTCTGCCGAGTATTTCAGGGTATGTTTGCCGACCTGTATGTCATCACCTTCCTCGAGCACATGCGCGCTTTCAATACGGGCGCCATTCACGAGGACAATGTTTTCTGTAACGATCGGTTCAATGCGGCAGCCTTCTTCACTACACAGGAGGGTGGCGTGGTGTGGCGCGATAGCCAGGCTGTCAATGAAGATAGCACAGCTGTCGTCACGGCCGATAAACGATTCGGTTGTTTCCAGTGTAAAGATCTTCAGTTTCTGACCCTTGAATGACAATGTCAGTCGTGCCATGTGCTGTCCCCATACAGGTATTACCGGTGCTTCCCGGTATAGTCAGCGGCAGAAAGGGCTGAACCTGAGGTGTCGTTTTTCCAGAGATGCGTCAATCAGTGACTTCCCCGTTCTTTTCGGCCACCGGTCGTCGCTGGCTGATATGTAGCCGCAAGGTTTTTATCAGGTTGCCCTGGGTCTGTACGATGTCGACCGGATAACCGGACAGCAGCAGGCTGGTGCCCGGTTGCGGGATGTCTTCCAGGTATTCCAGCACGAGACCATTCAGGGTTTTTGGCCCATCGGTGGGGAATTCCGTGTGCAGTGCGCGATTCAGCTCGCGAAGGGTGACCGTCCCGTTGACCAGGTGGCTGCCGTCCTCCTGCGGCATAATATCCTTGTTGCTGGTGGACGGGTCGGTCGTGAATTCACCGACCACTTCCTCGAGTATGTCTTCGAGGGTGACGAGTCCCTGGATATCGCCGTACTCGTCAACCACCAGCCCCACGCGCCGTCGTTCGCGCTGGAAATTCAGCAGCTGGCGGTTCAGTGGCGTGCTTTCGGGAATGAACAGGGGTTCGCGGATGGATTTTTCCAGCGCCTCCTGGTCCAGTTCCTCGAGTTTCAGCAGGGGTAGTATCTTGCGCAGGTGGATAAAGCCGATAACGTGATCGATGCTGCCGCGATATACCGGTAGTCGCGTGTACTGGCTGTTGATGATCTGGCGCATGATGGTGTTCCAGTCCTCATCCAGGTCGATGCCGTTGATTTCCTTGCGCGGCACCATGATGTCTTCGACCGTGACTTTTTCCAGGTCGATGATGTTCAGCAGCATGTCCTGGTGGCGTTTGGGGATCATGGCGCCGGCTTCCAGCACCACGGTGCGCAACTCTTCCTGGCTGAGGGTGTGTGTGGCGCTCTGGTTGGGACGTACGCCGATCAGGCGCAACAGGGAATTGGCAATCACGTTGACAGCCCAGACGAAAGGGTAGAGCAGCCACAGCAGTGGCCCGTAGACAAACGCGGCGGGGAAGGCCACCCGTTCCGGGTGCAGGGCGCCGAGGGTTTTGGGCGTCACCTCGGCAAAGATGAGGATGACCAGTGTGAGCAGGGCGGCGCCGACCATCAGACCGGCCTGGCCGGCGATACGAAAGGCGATGACCGCGGTCAGCGTGGAGGCCAGGATGTTGACGAAGTTGTTACCGAGCAGGATCAGTCCGATAAGGCGATCCGGGCGTTCCAGCAACTTGTGCGCGCGTACCGCGCCGCGATGTCGTGCCCGCACCAGGTGGCGCAGGCGGTAGCGGTTGAGCGTCATCAACCCGGTTTCCGACCCGGAAAAGAACGCCGACAGTATGATCAGGAATACCAGTATGCCGAACAGCACGCTAAGCGGTAAGTCGTCCAAGGAGCTATGACCTGGTTGCCGGAGTCAGGGTGATTGTATGCTGACCGGCGCGGTTTGTCAGGGATTGCCGTGCAGGATCAGTTCCAGCACCAGCTTGCTGCCGAAGTAGGCAAGCGCCAGCAGGGCAAAGCCGATGAGTGTCCAGCGGATGGCCTTGCGGCCACGCCAGCCGAACCGCCAGCGTCCCCACAGCAGCACCCCGAAAATGATCCAGCCGGCAATTGACAGGATGGTTTTGTGCACCAGGTGTTGCGCAAAAATATCCTCGAGGAAGAAAAACCCGGTCAGCAAGGCAATGGTCAGCAGGGCAAAGCCGGCGCCAAGCAGCTGGAACAGCACCTTTTCCATGACCTGGAGTGGTGGCAGGGCGCGTACAAAACCGACAGGCTGGCGGTTGCGCAGGTGACGGTCCTGGATGGCCAGCAGTACCGCCTGCACGGCTGCCAGAACAAACAGGCTGTAGGCCAGTACGGAAAACAGGATGTGCATATCCAGTTGCCAGCTGGTATCGGTGATGGGGTGTTTAACGGGAAACAGGGCGGACAGCCCCAGTGTGGCTGCCGCCACGGGAAATACCGGGATACCGAGTGACTCGACCGGTTGCCAGATGGAAACCAGCAACAAAAGCGCCATCGTCAGCAGGGCGATGAGTGAGGCGGCATTGAAGAAACCGAGGTTGAAGCCCTGGCCCGTCACCAGCTCGGGATATAGCGCGGCAGCGTGCAGTATGACAGCCACCAGGCCCGGCAGGAGAACGGCGCGGCGGTGCGCGGAGAGTTTTGAGGTACAGCCGCCCAGGCGCATGGCCAGCGCCACGCTGGTCAGCAGGTAAAAAAAGATGGCTGCGATGGACAGCAGGTTGGTATTCATCCGGCAATGATGGCATAAGCCAACGGGGGCTTAAAGCCTTGTGCTGTCACCGGGGCAAAGCCGCCCGTCTGGGTCACTGTGGCTGACGCATAGCGGCAGTTGCATCGGCGATGTTGCACAGGTCACACAGATCTGCCCGAAAAGGGCCGGAAACTGTGACCGGGTCGATATTTTCCCTGTGAACCGGCGTGGCACGGGTCTCGCATTACCCCTGTCAGACGATAACCGGAATCAAGACGATGGAACTGAGAATACTGGGGTGTAGTGGTGGTATTGGCACGGATATGACGACAACGTCCCTGTTGGTGGACGGTGATATCCTGATCGATGGCGGTACCGGCCTGACCGAACTCGACCTGGATGAGATGAAGCGCATCCGGCATATTTTTGTCACGCATTCTCACCTGGATCACATTGCCGGCATACCCATGTTGCTGGATTCGATCTTCGACCATATCCGCGAACCCGTCGTGCTGCATGCGCGTAAGGAAACACTGCGCGCCCTGAAAGACCATATTTTCAACTGGGAGATCTGGCCGGATTTCTCCTGCCTGCCCAGTGCCGAGGCGCCGGTATTGCGCTTCGAGGCAATGCAGCCCGGGGAGCGTATCCGGGTGGGTAACCGCAGTGTGGAAATGATTGCGGTCAACCACGCGGTGCCGGCAGCGGGTTACCGTGTCCAGAATGGTGTCGGCAGCTTCGCCTTCAGTGGCGACACCACCAGCAACGAAGGCTTCTGGACGGCGCTCAACCGTCACGAGAAGCTGGACATGCTGATCGTCGAGAGCGCTTTCGCGGATGAGGATCGTGAACTCAGCAGCAAGGCGTGCCACTACTGCCCGGGCCTGCTGGCCGCTGACCTGAAAAAACTGCGCCACCGTCCACGGCTCTATCTGACTCATCTCAAGCCCGGTAGCGAGGAACGTATCCTCGGTCAGTGCCGTGACCAGATCGAGGCGCTCGACGTGCAGCGCCTGTGCGGGGGCGACCGCTTCACGCTATAATCCCGCCATATTTCAGCGGGAAGTTATTTCATGTTCGAGAATCTGACAGATCGCCTCACCGGCACGATCAAGCGCCTGCGCGGGCAGGGGCGCCTGAGTGAGGACAACATCAAGGACGCCCTGCGCGAAGTGCGCATGGCCCTGCTCGAGGCCGATGTGGCCTTGCCGGTGGTCAAGGACTTTATCGACAAGGTGCGTGAGCGTGCGGTCGGCCAGGAAGTCCTGAAAAGCCTGACGCCCGGCCAGGCGCTGGTCAAGATCGTTAATGACGAGCTGGTCGCGTTGATGGGCGAGGCCTGTGACGAACTGCAACTCAATGCACAACCGCCTGCCGTGGTGTTGATGGCGGGTTTGCAGGGCTCCGGTAAAACCACCTCCACGGGCAAGCTGGCGCGCTGGTTGAAAGCGCGCAAGCAGAAGTCCGTCATGGTGGCGAGTTGTGACGTGTACCGTCCTGCGGCAATCGAACAGTTGAAAACCCTGGCCGGTGAAGTCGGCGCGGTGTTTTTCCCGAGTCGTGCAGACCAGCGTCCGGTGGATATCGCCACCGCGGCGCTGGACCAGGCACGCAAACAACACGTCGATGTGCTGATTGTCGATACCGCCGGCCGTCTGCATATCGACGAAGCGATGATGGACGAAATCAAACAGATCCATCAGGCCGTGCAGCCTATCGAAACGCTGTTCGTGGTGGACAGTATGACAGGCCAGGATGCCGCCAATACCGCACGTGCATTCAATGATGCATTGCCCCTGAGCGGCGTCATCCTCACCAAGACGGACGGTGATGCGCGCGGCGGCGCCGCCCTGTCGATCCGCAGTATTACCGGTAAACCGATCAAGTTCCTCGGCGTGGGGGAGAAAACCGAAGCGCTGGAGCCATTCCACCCGGATCGTGTCGCCTCGCGGATTCTCGGGATGGGGGATATTCTCAGCCTGGTCGAAGAGGTCGAGCAAAAGGTCGACAAGGAAAAAGCGGCACGGCTGGCGAAAAAATTGCACAAGGGCAAACGTTTCGACCTGACCGATTTCCATGACCAGCTGGAACAGATGGCGGGTATGGGCGGCATCGGCGGCCTGCTCGACAAGCTGCCCGGCATGAGCCAGCTGCCGCAGAATGTCCGTGACCAGGTCAAGGACAAGGACATGGCCCGCATGCTGGCCATTATTCGCTCCATGACACCGAAAGAACGTGCTTTCCCGGATGTTATCAAAGGTTCACGGCGGCGGCGTATCGCGGCAGGTTCCGGGACCCAGGTTCAGGATGTGAATCGCCTGCTCAAGCAGTTCACGCAGATGCAGAAGATGATGAAAAAAATGTCCAAGGGCGGCATGAAGAACATGATGCGCGGCATGAAGGGCAAGATGCCCCAGGGTTTTCCCTTCCCCTGAAATAAAAACGGCGAGACTCTCGGGCTCGCCGTAGCAGTAGGACGTATTATAATTTCCCCCCTGCCGCCGGTGCTGGTTATCTGTTGTTTCCGGCGGAAGGATTTTTCGATTGCCGCAGGCCGCTTCTCGAGACAGCTGGCGCTCAATCGCCCCTTCAGGAAATACACAAACTGGATTATTACCCACTTCGTTCCTTCAGGTGGAAGAAAAGCAAGCCCTGTGCCAGAAAGATCAACTCAATAAAAAACAACAAGTTATACCTGTCTGCGGTGTCAGCAAATAGCGCGGACATTTTTCTGTGTAAATAACGCCGACAAACCGGCCCTGTGTTTGTATCCACTATAAGTCTTTTAATACCATGATAAATATAGATTAAATTGTTTTTAGCACAGTGTTTGGTGGGGTGTCCGATGCGTAAAGATTGTCGACATTGTCTGGAAAGTCTGCCGATACACCGGCGCGAGGGGGGCAGTGGGCCGGGTAGAATTCACCGACCGTTGGCGCTATGACGATATTTCTTCGCAAGTGCTTCACTTTCTGCCGGATTCGCGTAAAATGCCCGCTTTTCCGCGCAGGCCGAATCGCCTGACGCGTTATTTACTTATGCTGTGTTTAGAGGTTTAGTCCCGATGGTAACAATTCGACTGTCGCGCGGTGGTGCGAAAAAACGGCCCTTTTACCACGTGGTGGTCACCGATTCCCGCAATCGTCGGGACGGTCGCTATCTCGAACGTGTTGGCTATTTCAACCCTGTCGCCACGGGCGGCGAAACACGTCTGAAAATCGACGCCGAACGTGTACAGCACTGGGTCAGCCTGGGCGCACGCACGTCGGAACGCGTGGCCAAACTGCTCAAGGATCAGCAGCAGTAAGCCAACGCGAGACAGATTCGCAGATTATTCCGGTAGGCCGTATATCAGGGGTCTACGGGGTCCGTGGCTGGGTCAGGGTCTACTCCTTTACCCAGCCGCGTGAGAATATCGTCCAGTACAAGCCCTGGTACCTGCGGCGCGATCAGGATGACTGGCAGCTGGCGGAACCGGAGCAGGGTCGCGCACACGGTAAAGGTGTGGTAGCGAGACTGGCGGGTTGCACGGATCGGGACCAGGCGCAGTTGCTGATCGGGTGTGAAATCGGCATTCGTCGCGATCAGTTGCCGGCCTTGCAGCCAGGCGAGTATTTCTGGAATGACCTGATCGGTTTGCAGGTGCTAAACCTCGAGGACGAAGATTTCGGCCGGGTGGATCACCTGCTGGAGACCGGGGCCAACGATGTGCTGGTGGTCAGGGGTGAACGGGAACGACTCATCCCCTTCGTGATGAAGCAGGTGATCGTCGAGGTCGACCTGGCGCAGGGCCGGATTCGCGTCGACTGGGACAAGGATTACTGAAGTGTCAACACGCATTGATGTGGTGACACTGTTTCCCGAGATGATTCGGGAGGCGTGCCGCTGGGGTATCCCGCGTATCGCGCAGGAAAAGCAGTTGCTCGAACTGGGCTTATGGAATCCGCGCGACTACACGGATGACCGCAACCGCCGGGTTGACGACCGCCCCTATGGCGGCGGACCCGGCATGGTGATGCAGGTGCAGCCGGTGCATGCCGCGATAGAAGCCGCGCGCGGCGACGGGCCGGTGATATACCTCAGCCCGCAGGGCCGGCGGTTTGACCAGTCCGCGGCGAAACGTTTTGCCAGACTGCCGCACATGGTGTTGCTGGCAGGCCGATACGAAGGTATCGACGAGCGACTCATCGAACAGGATGTCGATGAAGAATGGTCGATCGGTGACTATGTGCTGAGTGGTGGCGAACCCGCCGCGCTGGTCTGGATCGACGCCATCGCCCGCCTGTTGCCGGGGGCGCTGGGTGACGGGGACTCGGCCGAGCAGGACTCCTTTATGGACGGCCTGCTGGACTACCCGCATTATTCGCGGCCCGAGGTGATCGACGGAAAGGCTGTGCCGGCTGTTCTGCTTGGCGGCAATCACGCCGACATCGAACGCTGGCGACACAAACAGTCGCTGGGACGAACCTGGGAACGCAGGCCCGACCTGCTGGAACAGCTTCAGCTCAGCGATGAACAGAAGGCGCTGCTCGAGGAATATATCCGCGAGCAGCATACGACAGATTCGGATAAAGGCCCGTAGCAGGGGATAGAGACATGAGCAATATCATTGAAGAACTCGAAAAGGAACAGATGACCCGGGACGTACCGGACTTTTCACCCGGCGATACCGTGGTCGTGCAGGTCAAGGTGAAAGAAGGCAACCGCGAACGCCTGCAGGCTTTCGAGGGGGTGGTCATTGCCAAACGTAACCGGGGGCTGAATTCGGCCTTTACGGTACGCAAGATCTCCCACGGCGAAGGTGTTGAGCGTGTGTTCCAGACCTACAGCCAGAGTATCGACAGCATTTCCGTGAAACGTCGCGGTGACGTACGTCGCGCCAAGCTGTACTACCTGCGCGAGCGTTCCGGCAAGTCGGCACGTATCAAAGAGAAGCTGTAGGGGTATGCGGCAGCCGCTGGCTTCCGCCCCGAAAAAAACGCACGGGCAACCTGGCCACAGGTTGCCCGTTTTTGTTTGCGTGGCGGGAAAGTATTGTGCCGGTCTGCTGGCCGGCCTGTGGTTGTTGGCCGCGACCGCGCAGGCGGCGGATGTGGCTGCTGCACTACATGAAATTTCCCTGTTGGCCAGCAGTGGCGCGCCACAACTGGCGTTGCGGCGTATGGATGCCGAACAGCCCGGCTTCGCGGACAACCCGGTCGACTGGATGACATGGGAGCGTGAGCGTTTGCAAATCCTTCGTAGTCAGCACATGGATGCCGCCTTGCTGAAACGTGTGGAAGCCCTGCCGCCGGGCATCGATGAGCATTTTTTACGTTTCGCCCTGACACTGGGTGTTGAATCACAATTGCAGCTGGGCGATATTCCTGCCGCACTGACCCGCGTGCGCAAGCTGATCTGGCAACAGGGTGTGCATGCCGAGGCGGAACAACTGGAGCAGTGGCGGCGACTGGTGGTACGCGCCTATGTGCGTGAAGGCCGTGTCGAGGATGCGCGCCTTGCCCTGTTACGTTACCGGCAGGATTACGGTACGGATAACGCCGAATGGCGCTGGTTGACGGCGCGCGTAATGTTGCAGGGCCAACATGCCAGCTCGGCGCTGAAACTGCTCAGCGGCGCTACACAGCCACGGGGTCGTTTCCTGTACCAGGTCGCGGCCCTGGCGGCTGGCGCCGGTAAACCGGACACAATCGCGGAACATGCCGTTAGCGAGGCGGCCACCGCTCCCACGCCGGGCTTGCAGCGCGCCTGGTGGTCGCTGGCCTCGCGGGCGGCGGCAAAGGCCGGCAAGGCCACCGACGAGATACGTTACCTGGAGCACGCCATCGCCCTGTCGCCGGACCCCGAACTGGCGCTGCTGTTCCCGGAAATCGATGCCGATCACCTGTGGGACCGCTACCTGGCGCTGGGCCAGCAGATCGGCAACAGGGAACAGCGCCTGCTGGGCAACGACGATGACTGGTACTTCCCCGCCACCGAGGCCATGAAGAAGGACCCGTTACGCGCGCGTATCTTCTTTGCCGTGCTGGCGGAGTATGCCTCCAACGAACAACGCCGCTCACTGGCGCACGAGTACCTGGTGGGCCTGCTGGACGACCTGCCGGAAGGAAAGCAGCTGGTACACAACCTCTATCTCAATGCCAAACGTTATGCCGATGCAGGCCGTTTGCCGGCCATCGTGCGCTACCGCCTGATCGACGAGGCGCTGGAGACAGGGGATCTGGATACGGCGTCCCGGTTGATGGCGGGGCTGTCCGAGCCACCGAGCGGGCAGGACCGTTTTGAATGGACATTGCGCCGGGCCAGAGTGGCGATCTACACGGGCGATGTGCCGGCCGGCGTGACCCTGTTACGGCAGTTACTGGACGCCGGCAAGACCGACTGGAGCAAAAAACATATTGACCGCCTGTTACAGGTACTGTTCGATTTACAGACCGTGAAGCACCACCGCGAGGCGCTGGCGCTGTTCGGCGCCCTGCTGGAAAAGCCCCTGGAGGGCCAGCAGCGTCGCGAGTTGTTGTTCTGGATGGCGGAGTCCCTGCAGGCGCTTGAGCAGTACGACCAGGCGGCCTATCTTTACATCAAGTCAGCGACACTGACCGACCTGCAGGCCATGGATCCCTGGGCGCAGACCGCGCGCTACCGGGCCGCCAAAGCGCTGGTTAAGGCCGGCTTGCTGGACGATGCGCGGAGTATTTATTCCACCCTCATGCGCGCCACGCACGATGCCGGCCGCAAGGCCGTGCTGAATAGCGAAATCCAGCACCTGCGCCTGATCGATTCGGAGAAGACGGAGACACCTTGATGATGCAGGCGAAAGCCCCGCTTTTTGACGCGGTGTTCGACAGCCCGGTTGGCCGCCTCGGTATTGTGCTCGAGGGGGATGCCTTGCGCAGGCTGTCCTTCCTCGACAGGCGGACTGGCACGCGTTCAGCTGGCAACGCGGCGGCAGGCCGTGTACAGCAGGCCATCCTGGCCTACCTGGCGGCGCCGGAAACCCTGCCGGCTGTACCGCTCGCGGTAGCGGGTACGCCCTTTCAGCAACGCGTATGGGCGGCCCTGCAGGCCATCCCGGCCGGGCAGGTGCTGACCTATGGCGAACTTGCCGCGCAGTTACACAGTGGAGCGCGGGCGGTCGGGAATGCCTGCCGGCGCAACCCGACGCCGCTGGCGGTCCCCTGTCACCGGGTGGTCCCGTCGAAAGGCATCGGTGGCTTCGCGGGCCACAGCTCGGGACGGCTGGTTGCGGTCAAGCGCCGCTTACTGGCGCGTGAGGGTGTTGAAATCCGTTGAGGGAGGCCCCATGTGTTGCGAAATGACGATGTTCTGAACATTTATTCTGTTTAAAGTAAAAGGCTTTTGACTATGAGCGTAGAAACACAGAAAGAAACCATGGAATTCCAGGCCGAAGTGCGTCAGCTGATGAAGCTGATGATTCACTCCCTGTACTCCAACAAGGAGATCTTCCTGCGTGAGTTGATCTCCAATGCCTCCGATGCCTGCGACAAGTTGCGTTTCGAGGCCTTGTCCAATGAATCGCTGTATGACGGTGACAGCGAACTGAAAATCCGCGTTGAATTCGACAAGGATGCCCGCACGGTCACCGTCAGTGATAACGGCATCGGCATGTCGCGCGACGAGGTGGTTGAGAATATCGGCACCATCGCCAAGTCCGGCACCCGGCAGTTCTTCGAGTCGCTGACCGGCGACCAGAGCCATGACCTGGAACTGATCGGGCAGTTCGGCGTGGGTTTCTACTCCTGCTTTATTGTCGCCGACAAGGTGACGTTGACCACGCGCCGTGCCGGCGAAGCGGCGGACCAGGCCGTGCAGTGGGAATCCGACGGGGAGGGCAGTTACAGCCTGACCGCAACAAACAAAGACAGCCGGGGCACTGAAATCGTTCTGCACCTGCGCGAAGGGGAAGATGAATTTCTCGACGCCTGGCGACTGCGCTCCATCATTACCCGCTACTCCGACCATATCGCCATCCCCATTGAAATGCCGTCGCAGGACGAGGACAAGAAAGGCGAATACGAGGCAATCAACAATGCTTCCGCGCTGTGGAAACGCCCGAAGAAAGACATCAGCGACGAGGAATACCGGGAATTCTACAAACACGTGGCCCATGATTTCGGCGAGCCGCTGGCCTGGACCCATAACCAGGTCGAAGGCAAGCAGTCCTACACCAGCCTGATGTACATCCCCAAAACCGCGCCCTTCGACCTGTGGGACCGTGACCGTCGCCACGGCATCAAGCTGTATGTGAAACGCGTGTTCATCATGGACGATGCCGAGCACCTGATGCCGCAGTACTTGCGTTTCGTGCGCGGCCTGGTGGACTCGGACGACCTGCCGCTCAACGTGTCGCGTGAAATTCTCCAGCAGAACAAGTTCATCGACGGCATTCGCGCCGCCTCGGTGAAGAAGGTGCTCGGTTTGCTGGAGAGCATGGCAAAGAATGAGCCGGAGAAGTATGCCGAGTTCTGGAAGCAGTTCGGCCAGGTGCTGAAAGAAGGCCCGGCCGAGGACTTCGCCAACCGTGAACGCATTGCGAAATTACTGCGTTTCTCCTCGACCCATACGGACAGTGAAGAGCAGACCGTCTCGCTGGAGGACTATATCAGCCGCATGCCGGAAGGGCAGGACAAGATCTATTACGTTACGGCGGACGGCTTCCCGGCGGCGAAGAACAGCCCGCACCTCGAAGTGTTCCGCAAGAAAGGCATCGAAGTCCTGTTGCTGAGTGATCGGGTCGATGAGTGGCTGGTGTCTCACCTGACCGAATTCGACGGCAAGCCGCTGGTCTCGGTCGCCAAGGGTGACCTGGATCTCGGCAAGCTGGGCGGGGATGAAGCGGACGAGGGCAACGAGAAAGCCGCGGAGGAATACAAGGACTTCCTCGACAAGGTGAAAGAAACCCTCGCTGACAAGGTGAACGAAGTCCGCGTCAGCCAGCGCCTGACCGACTCGCCATCCTGCCTGGTGCTGGGTGAGCAGGAGATGGCCATGCACATGCAGCAACTGCTGAAGCAGGCCGGTCACGAGGTGCCGGACAGCAAGCCGATCCTGGAGATCAATATGGACCATCCGCTGGTCAAGCGCCTGCGCGATGAAAGCGACGAGACGCGTTTCGCCGACTGGTCCACCCTGTTGTTCGAGCAGGCCATGCTCAGCCAGGGCGGTCAGCTGGACGACCCCTCGACCTTTGTTAAGCGGTTGAACGGAATTCTGGTCGAATTGTCCGACTGAGTATGTCGGACGAAGGGACAGATCGGGATAAGGAAAACAGCACGGACAAGCCGTTGCTGAAGGTGACCGTATTCAGCGATTACATTTGCCCGTTCTGTTATATCGGCGAGCTGCGTCTCAATCACCTGCGGGAACACTATGACCTGCGGGTGAACTGGTGTGCCATCGAGATACATCCCGAAACCGACCCGGCGGGCGAGCCGGTTACGGCGCTGGGTTACGATAATTCACGCTGGCTATCGATGATGGCGTCGCTGAACGAAATGGCGGCGGAAGAGGGTGTCACGCTGAAGGAACACGATTTTACCACCAATTCTCATTCGGCATTATTGCTGGCCGAGGCCGCAAAGTTGCTGGGTCGTGAAGTGTTCTACCGCTTGCACCCGTCGTTGTTTGAGGCTTTTTTTGTCAAGGGTCTGAATATCGGCGACCGCAGCCTGCTCGAAGACCTGGCCCGCCAGGCCGGGATGACGGACAGCCAGATTGCCGCCGCGTGGGAAGAAAAGGCTGTATCCGACAGGCTGGCGCAGTATCGCAAGGCGGCGCAAGAACTTGGCGTAGCGGCGACACCGACCTTCTTCATCGGTGAAAAACGCCTGGATGGCGCCGTGCCTTATGCACAATTACTCGACGCGGCGCGGGCCGCCGCATGAGTGAGCCGGTACGTCTCGACAAGTGGTTGTGGGCCGCGCGTTTTTTCAAGACGCGGAGTATCGCCGCGCATGCGGTGTCGGGTGGCAAGGTACAACTCAATGGCGTGCGGG
>JALWRY010000224.1 GCA_027080445.1 Thiohalobacter sp.
ATGTCCGTGCGCTTCGCCACGGCAAGATTCCCTCCGATATCTACCTTTTCCAGTTTGACGAGGACGGCAGGCTGATGAATTTTGTCTACGCCGCTTCCGCCAAGCCCTCGGACAACCGCAAATGGCGGCTGCTCAGGGCCACGCAAAAAACACTGAACCACGGTGAACTGAAAACCACCTTCCGGAAACAACTGGCGTCCGGGCCATTCTGGTCGCCGGATGAACTGCCGGTGCTGCCGCTGCCGATCACCAGTATGAGTCCGACCGGGCTCTATGATTATGTGCAATACCTGCGTTCAACCGACCAGAACTGGAAGCGCGCCGAACAGCTGTTCTGGCAAAAAATCGCCCTGCCACTGACCGCCGGCGCCATGGTGTTGCTGGCCACCCCGATCGGCGCCAGCCTGCGCTCCCAGCGCAGTGCGGCCTTCGGCCTCAACCTGGCCATCGGTGCGGGCGTGGGCATCGGCTTTTTCCTGCTGAGCCAGATTATCCATACCAGCAGCTCGCTCATCGGGCTCCCCCCCGCCCTGGTAGCCTTTACCCCGGCCGCACTGATCCTGGCCGCCACCGGCTGGCTGTTCTCGCGCATGCGCTAGATTTGTTCCGCGCCGCCACAAAAGGCATAATTCGCAGCCACATGCGATCCACTCACTTCCCTGCCGGCTGACCCACTGCAATGCGCTTGATGCTTTCCTTTTTCAGGGCCTATCCCTGGCATGCTGTCATTATGCTGCTGGCGCTGCTGTTCGCCGGTATCGCGGAAGGCGTAGGCCTGTCGGCACTGCTGCCCCTGCTCAGCATCGCCATCAAGAATAGTGCCGGGAAAAGCGCCGACAGCCCGCCGCCCAACGAATATGAACAACGCGTCATCGATGTCATGCACCAGCTTGGCATTCCGCCAACCATTGGTGTTTTGCTGACTATCATTGTGATCGTTGTCACGATTAAAAGCGTGTTGTTACTCATCGCCAAACGCCAGGTGGGCTACACTGCTGCGCAGGTGGCCACCGATCTGCGGCTGGAAATGCTGCGCGTCATGATGCGCAGCAAGTGGGAATATTTCATCCATCAGCCGATTGGCCGCCTGACCAACCGCCTTGCCACCGAAGCGCAGCGTTCCTCGGATTCTTTTGTCAATGGCGCCACGGTGATCACCTTCCTCGTACAGGCGATTATCTATGGCAGCGTTGCGGTGGCGGTTTCCTGGAAAGCCACGCTGGTGACCTTGGGGGTCGGCGGCGTCATTATCGGTATTTCACATTTCCTGGTACGCATGACGCGACGGGCGGGTAAAAAACAGACCAAGCTGCTGATTTCCCTGTTGACCCAACTGACAGACACGCTGCAATCGGTCAAACCGCTCAAAGCCATGTCCAAGGACCACCTCGCGGACAAGGTGCTGGCGACAGAAACCTCCCGCCTCAACAATGCTTTCAGGAAACAGGTGCTCAGCGGCGCCCTGCTGCAAGCGGCGCAGGAAGAAATGTTCACGGTGGTCATTGCCGTGAGTATTTTCATTGCACTGGTCAAGCTCGGCATGCCCTTCCCGACCGTGACCGTACTGGTGCTGGTGCTCGGCAAAATGCTCAGCCAGCTGGGCAAGGTTCAGAAGCAGTACCAGAAGATGGTTGTTGGCGAGAGCGCCTTCTGGTCACTCAAGGCGGCCATCGCGGAAGCACGGTGTGTCGAGGAATACCTCGGTGAAGGCGCCACCCCCACCCTCACCACCGGTATCCGCCTCGACCGGGTCACCTTTGGCTATGATCCCGACCGGCCCGTACTGAGCGATCTCAGCCTCGAAATCCCCCACGGCAAACTGACCACGCTTACTGGCCCGTCCGGCTCGGGCAAGACCACTGTGGTCGATCTGGTTATCGGCCTGCTGAAACCCCAGCAGGGCAATGTGCTGATCGATAACGTGGCTCTGGACAAGCTCGATATGCGCGCCTGGCGCCGGATGATCGGCTATGTCCCACAGGAAACCCTGCTGCTGCATGCGTCCATTGCACATAATGTGACGCTTGGCGACCCGGCCTTGAGCGAAGAAGACGCTGTACAGGCGCTGAAAAACGCCGGGGCCTGGGATTTTGTCACGCCGCTGCCGGAAGGCATTCACAGCACCGTGGGCGAGCGCGGCACCAAGTTCTCCGGCGGGCAAAGACAGCGCATCATGATCGCCCGCGCACTGGTGCATAAACCCAAATTATTGATCCTCGATGAGGCCACCAGCGCACTGGACCCGGAGAACGAGGCCGCTATTGGCAAGACCATGGAAGACTTGCGCGGCACCCTGACCATCCTCGCCATCTCTCACCAGACGGCGCTGGTAAACGCGGCGGATTGTGTCTACCGGCTGGGAAACGGCAACGCCGTCAAAGTGCGCGGTTAACAGTACCTTGTGGACCTCTGAATTAGTTCAGAATCTCCGTCATTGCGAGGAACGAAGTGACGCGGCAATCTCTAACAGGCTGATTCCATTGCATGAGATTGCCGCGTCACTTCGTTCCTCGCAATGACAGATTAATCGGATATTCCCTGGAACAGTAGCGCCCTGACACGCTCAACCGCGCGTGTCATATCATCCGACTGCGCGGTCGAACTTGCGGCCGGCTCGCCCAGCCAGGCAACCCGCCCCTGCTCAAGCAGCCGTTGGTGGACAAGGCGGATATCCCGACTCAAACGCCTGGGTCCCCAACGCATCAGGCCACTATAGGTGAGTGCGCTGAGGCGGAAATCTACCGGCTCGGACCGGTATTCACGCATGGGATAACCGTAGCCGCCCAGTGGCGCCATCCACACCGGTTTACCGGTCGCGCAGGCTTCGCTGAGCATGGAAATACTGTCAGCCGTCACCACCAGGTCGTCGCACAGCGCGAGTATGCCGAAATAGGGGTTTTCCACGTCGTTGGGACGCCAGCGATACAGTACATGCGGTACAGTGATTTCACGCTCGAACACGTCGATCACAGCCGACGAGGTACGCGCACTGGTAGAAATCATCAGTGAACCGCCACGCTGACGCGCATGCGCCTCGACCTGACTCGCAATCGCCCGGGCATTTTTGACGCCCAATGTATAGGGCCCACTGTTACCGCCCAGAATCACGGCCGTACGCGGCCCCGGAAGCGAGGCAAAATGCGCCTGCCAGCGCGCGCCCTCCTGCGCCAGCCGCGCCGGGGTTGCGCGATGCAGGGTCAGGGTGTTTTGCAGGACATTGGGGTGCTGCGGCAACCGATACTGCGGCGTGGTCACCACCAGGTCAAACCGGTCTGCATCCGACCAGGGGCGTCCGATGTGCACAATGCGCGTACGACCGCCCTGCTGGGCCCGGATCCAGCGGCACACCGGCTCGTTGCGCATCCCGGCGGAAATCAGCAGATCCGGCCAGGGCGGCGCCAGGGGCGAGGATTTATCCAGCCGGATACCCCGCAGGTCGCTGCCGCGGAACAGGCTGGTGCGAAACTCGCTGCGCCGGTAGGCGAGTTCCTTGAGTTCAAACGGCCAGCCCAGCGCCTCACCGAGCGCAAGTACCTGGTTGCGTTCACCCGCTCGATATCCGGTCACCACCCACACAGACGGGGTAGAATCGGCGGTATCGGCCTGACCGGACTGTACGGGTTCAACGGGTCTCATGGGCAACGATTTCTGGGCCGGCACCCGGCGCTCCCTCACGGAGTACTAGTGCCGCCGCTCAACTCCAAGTACAATTCGGCGCTTGCGAATCTAGCGGCTTGTGCCGCACGGCGCAACTCTTCATGCCCTGGATCCGAATGAGTTTTCTGCATGCCTGACTACAATGAATACCTTGAACGCATTTTCGACGTGCTCAAACCCTTTGCCAAGCAGGGGATACTGCTCAATGAGGAAAGCGAACTGGTGACCGAGCTGGGACTGACCTCGCTGCAGGTGATGGAGCTGATCGAACAGCTGGAGGACCACTTCGACATGTCGATCCCGCTGAATATCCTGCCCGATGTCCGCACCGTACACGACCTGGCGCTTGCGCTGGAAAAACTCAACCCCTGACTATGAGCCTGCATGAGCCTCTTCGATAAATTCCAGCCGATTGCGGATATCCAGGCCGAGCTGCAGGCGCTTGGTGTGATGCCGTTTGGCGCGGTGACGGAGAAACTACTGTCCCCCACCGAGGCCATCGTCGACGGCCACAAGGTCATTCTGGCCGGCACCAACAATTACCTCGGCCTCACGTTTGACCCCGAGTGCCTGGAAGCGGCAAAAAAAGCCATCGACGAACTGGGGACCGGCACCACCGGTTCACGCATGGCCAACGGCACGTTTGCCGGGCACGTGGCGCTGGAGAAAGAACTGGCGGAGTTCTTCGACCGCAAGCATTCCATCGTATTCTCTACCGGCTATGCGGCCACCATGGGCATGGGCTCCACGCTGGCCGGCCCGGGTGACGTCATCGTACTGGACGCCGACAGCCACGCCAGCATCTATGATGGCGTACGCCTGGGCGGCGCTGATGTGATTCGCTTCCGGCACAATGATCCTGCCGATCTCGACAAGCGCCTGCGCCGTCTCGGCGACCGTATCGACAACACACTGATTATTGTCGAAGGCATCTACAGCATGATGGGCGACCAGGCGCCGCTGGCCGAAATCGCCGCGGTCAAGCGCAAGTACGGCGGCCTGCTGCTGGTCGACGAGGCGCATTCGCTGGGCATGCTCGGCGATCACGGCCGCGGCGTCGCCGAAGCCGCCGGCGTGGAAGACGACGTGGATTTCGTTGTCGGCACTTTCAGTAAAAGCCTCGGCGCCATCGGTGGCTACTGCGTCAGCAACCACGATGCACTGAACGCGATCCGCTTCGCCATCCGTTCGTACATTTTCACCGCATCCCCCTCGCCGTCCGTCATCGCCTCGACCCGCGCGGCGTTGCGCCTGATGCAGGAACGCCCGTATTTACGTGAACAATTGTGGGACAACGCCCAACGCCTCTACGACGGGCTGAAAGCACTTGGACTACAGGTCAGCCCCGAGGTCAGCCCGGTGGTAGCTGTCACCATCAAGGAGCGTAACCAGGCCATCGACTGGTGGAACCGGCTGTTGCAACTCGGCGCCTACGTCAACCTGGTGATGCCGCCCGCTTCACCGACAGACAACAGCCTGCTGCGCTGCAGCGTCAGTGCGGCGCACAGCCCTGAACAGATTGACCGGATTATCGAGGCCTTCGCCACAGTGAAAAATGCGCCCTGAATGGATAAACTGAACATCATTGGCAATGGCCCGCTGCGCGGAGAAGTCACTATCTCCGGCGCCAAAAATGCCGCCTTACCGATCCTCGCCGCTACCCTGCTGTGTCCCGAACCGTTCACCCTGCGTAATGTCCCCCACCTGCGTGATATCACCACCACGCTGGAACTGATGGGCCGTTTCGGTACCGAAATCGAGCTGGGGGACGGGATGTCGCTGGTCGCGGACAACACCCGGATCACCAGTCTTCGCGCCCCTTACGAACTCGTCAAAACCATGCGCGCCTCCATCCTGGTACTCGGCCCGCTGCTGGCGCGTTTTGGTGAGGCCGAAGTATCCCTGCCCGGCGGATGCGCCATTGGCTCACGCCCGGTCAACCTGCATATCCAGGGGCTGAAAGCCATGGGCGCGGAAATCGACATCGAGGATGGTTACATCAAGGCCAGGGCCAGCCGCCTCAGGGGCGCCCGATTCTTCTTCGATGTGGTCTCCGTCACCGGCACCGAGAACCTGATGATGGCCGCCACCCTCGCCGATGGCGTGACGGTGCTGGAAAACGCCGCGCGCGAACCGGAAGTCACCGACCTCGCCAACTGCCTTGGCGCGATGGGCGCGAAAATCAGCGGCGCAGGCACCGACACCATCACCATCGAGGGCGTGGAAAAACTGCACGGCGGCAGTCACGCGATTACCGCCGATCGCATCGAAACCGGCACCTTTATGGTGGCCGCCGCCGCCACCGGCGGCAAGGTTCACCTGCGCCATACACAACCGACCTACCTCGATGCCGTCATTGAAAAACTGCGCGATGCCGGTGCCGACATCCGC
>JALWRY010000225.1 GCA_027080445.1 Thiohalobacter sp.
CATCCGGCTTGAGACCGTCACGGCCATTGAGGTAGGCCAGCCCGTACAGCAACTGGGCGCCGGAGTCACCATCCATCGCTTCGTGTGCAATCATCTGTAATTCGACCGGACTGCTCTCAGCCGACAAGACCGGTTCCATGCCCACTGTAAACATGAGGCAACAGAGTACCCATGCAAGCCGGTGAATTATCACCCCACGTCGTTCGAATCGTGCGGCGGGCACCGTACATTGCCGGTATATTCGGGACACTTGCTTCATAAAATCCAACTCCTGATCTATCCCGGATTGTACCTGTTAATTTTCCCGAAGAGCCAACTTCCATTACAGCGAAATGGTTTGGAAACCATGCCTCAGTTCGAGTACAATCCCCCGCCTGTAAAATGGTTTGGTTGCCCGTTACACCATGAAAAATGGCCCGGAAGATCCAACCATTACCCATACTTAACATACTTTTAACGCACTGTTATTTAATATAAAACAAGCGTTTTAAGTACTAACCCTGATCCCCTGCTGTTTGTCTGGAATACTTACTCAAGCGAGTACGTAAGTGTCCCATTGAGGAAGAAGAATGCCCAGTAAAGAATACCCAGAATGGCTGTTACGCATGCTACCCGTCCTTAACTGGAAAGATCGCGTCACCAGTCAAACACTGCGCGCCGATATCCTGTCCGGTATAACCGTCGCCATTGTAGTGATACCCCAGGCGGTCGCATTTGCCTCCATCGCCGGCATGCCACCGCAGTATGGCCTTTATGCGGGCATGATCCCGCCTATTGTGGCCGCATTTTTTGGTTCATCCTGGCACCTGATGTCCGGGCCTACCACGGCCGCTTCAATCGTCTTGCTCACTTCACTCAGCGCTTTCGCGGAACCCTTAAGCCCCGAGTACGTCGGCCTGGCGTTGACCCTGACCTTTATGGTGGGCGTCATTGAACTGACACTGGGGCTGGCCCGAATGGGCACCATCGTCAACTTCATTTCACATTCGGTGGTGGTCGGCTTCACGACCGGGGCAGCTATCCTGATCGCCAGCAAACAGCTTAAAAACTTTTTTGGCGTCCCGATACCGCGTGGCGGGCATCTCATTGATACGCTAAGCGCCTTCTGGCAGCAAATCCCGCACATAAATTATTTCATCCTCACTGTGGCCATGGCGACGCTACTGAGCGGTGTACTCAGCCGACGCCTGTTTCCAAATATCCCGCACCTGATTGTGGCCCTGTTATCGGGCGCCTTTACCAGTCTTGCGCTGAATCACTTCTATGGCGCAGATGTCACCCATATCGCCATGGTCGGCGCAATCCCGCAAACCCTGCCTCCCATTTCGATGCCGGACCTTTCCCTGGAGACCATAAAACAACTTGCACCCGCCGCTGTCGCCATGACCTTGTTTGCGCTCACCGAAGCGGTGTCTATTGGCCGTGCCGTGGGTATTCGTAGCGGGCAGATGATCGATGGCAACCAGGAGTTTATCGGCCAGGGCCTGTCGAATATTGCCGGCAGCTTTTTCTCGGCTTATGTCGCCACCGGTTCCTTCAACCGTACCAGCCTGAATTACCAGGCCGGCGCAAAAACACCGATGAGCGCGATGATTGCGGGTTCACTCGAGATCGTTATCGTCCTCGCCATCGCGCCACTGGTGGCTTATTTACCCACTGCCGCCATGGCGGGCATTCTGTTTATTGTCGCCTGGGGCCTGATTGACATTCCCAGCATCAAACACATCATGGCATCCAATAAATCGGAACGCGCCATATTCACGCTGACTTTTCTGGGGGCACTGTTCCTTGACCTGGAATTCGCCATCCTTGCAGGCATCCTGCTTTCACTGATTCTCTACCTGATGCGTGTTTCGCGTCCCCATACAGTCTCCCGGGTTCCGGATCCCTCCCTGCCTAACCGGAAATTTTCTGATGCTGGCAGCCACATTCCGGAATGCCCGCAACTGCATATCCTGCGTATTGATGGCGCCTTGTTTTTTGGTTCAGTGCCTTTTTTACTCGAGGAATTTGCCCGACTGGAAAAGCAACACCCGTTGCAAACACATCTTGCGATAGTGGCCCAAGGCATCAGTTTTGCTGACCTTGCCGCAGCCGATGCACTGGCCAATGAGGCTGTCAAACGACGCGCCAGAGGGGGCGCATTGTATCTGATCAATGTAAAGAGAGGCTTGTGGGAATCACTTGAGAGCTGTCACGCACTGGAAAGAATTGACCCCAGGCATATATTCCAGGGTAAATCGGCAGCCATACACGCTATCTTCCAGCAACTGGACAAGTCCATCTGCCAGACCTGCACTAAACGTATTTTCCGTGAATGTGAGACGGTGGAATTTATTGGTGATGACGAACCCCACAAAACAGCAAAAGTCACACCTGCAATCACACAGCAAACCGATCATTGAGTATGTGCGCAACGCTACAGGGTGTAGCGTTGCTATACCTGATCAGCGAATCCGTTGCTCACCGTTTTTCCAGGCCGGCCTTTTGCTTGATCCCGGCCAGGAAATCCGTTGCCATCGCCTGGTAGATAGGTTCGGGACAGATCAGTTTGGAAACCGCAGCAGCAAGCAGCGACGTTGCCATTAACGGCAGTAACAGCTGATTATCATCCGTCATTTCCATCACGATAATCACCGCGGTAATAGGTGTTTGCACCACGCCACTGAAATAACCCACCATACCCAGTAAACCGATGGCAACCACCGGGGCGTGAGGGAACAGCCCGCTCAGGTTATAACCCAGCCCGGCGCCCACTGACAGACTGGGCGCAAATATGCCACCCGGGATACCGCTGAGATAAGAGAATATGGTCGCCAGAAATTTCAAAGGTGCATACCAGGGACTGGCCTGCTCGGTGCCCTGAAGCACGCCACGCGCTGCTTCGTACCCCGTTCCCCAGGTCGTATTGTGAGACAGGACGCCGATAACAGCCACGGCAAGCCCACAACCCAGTGCAATCAGATAGGGATGTTTGAAACGAAAAGGTTTCAGCCATCGACCGCCAACAACCAGGAGTGTCGAAAACAAGCCTCCCGCGCTGCCACCGATCAGGCCACAAACCAGAATGGCCGTTAACGTATGATAGGGATTCATCTGCACGGAATACGTACCAAAGTAGGTGTAGTTTCCCTGAATCATGAGTGATGTCATACCGGCCAGAATCACGGCTACCATAAGACTGCCGGTGATTCGCTCTTCAAAACTGCGACTCATTTCCTCAATGGCGAACATCACCCCGGCCAGTGGGGTGTTAAATGCGGCGGCGAGTCCTGCCGCCCCCCCGGCAAGAATGAGACCTTTACGTACGTGGTGTATGGGGAATTTTGCCACCCGGTGCAGGGAGTACATAATAGAAGCAGCGATATGCACCGTTGGCCCTTCACGACCGATGGATGCGCCACACAGTAAGCCAAGGATGATAGCCAGTCCCTTGCCGATAGCAATACGTAACGATAGAACGGCGCTGCGATCGGCATGCTCACTCAGCTCCATCGCCGCAATTGCCTGAGGAATACCACTACCTTCACCACCGGGAAATAAATTACGGGTTGCCCAGGTAATCGCCAGCAGGCCCGCAGGCGTCAGCACGAAGGGCAGCCAGAACCAGTGTTCCGCCCAGTTGTGGAAATAGCCATCGGCCCGACTGCTGGCCAGCGCCAGCAAGGTGGCGCACACGCCAACCAGTGCCGCCCCGCTCCAGAAAAACAACCGTGACCGCCAGGCCGATATCGACCGGACCTGTTTAACCGTTTTCCTGATATTGCGCTTGTATGCCATAGGGGTTTCTCTGTTTATCCCGTTGCGTTTCTGCAACCACCTGACTTTGCCGTGCATGGCCAGACGCCACCCACAGGGCATGACGCACGACAGACTGAAACCGAACGGGGTTGCTGGTTACGACCGCTATAATGGAAAGCAGCGTATTTTCGAATTTGCTAATATACTATAAAGCAACTGCCAGTTCAAAATGCCAGCATGGTGATTTGAAAAGGAATTTCGTGCCGCAAGCCACTTGTCAGCAGACTTATTGGCGGATTATTTTTCAAGCGTACGTGCGATATGGACATCACAGGGCGCATAGCGGGCCACATGCATAATGATCGAACCAAAATGCTTTTCCGGCTGCCCGAGCACGATCATGGCGGATTGCCGTTGCCCGGCCAATGCTTCAATGGTCTCTGCACAGGATCCTGCTCGTATTTCCAGTCTCTCGTTATCTTCCAGTCTGGTAAGACGTTTCTCTATCATTTGTCTTGCCATAAGCTCCTTGTTGCTTTCGTCCTCATCATACTTGCCAGCTATCAGACCACTCAGACTAAAGCTGTTCGCATAATCGAAAAGTGCCGTATCATCCACCACATGCACAAATACCAGAGGTAAATTCAGATTCTGCGCCAACTGACGCGCCCGTTCCGCAACACTTTCAAGCTCGTCAGACAGACTGAGCGCAGCCAGAACACAACCATTTTTGTAAGACATCACCCTGCGGCCCCGTTAACTGAAAAAAATAGCCTGAATCTCCATCGGCAACCACCCCGCCAAGTGTAACAAGGTGCTGTAAAGGATAGAGATTTAAGCTCCGTGTATCTTAGCATCCTGTTTCCACAATTGCTCAAATTTATCCTCGAAACGCATAGCGCCAGGTCAGGCCACAAAGGAACGTACATCCCGCATTCCGGTGAAAACCAGGATCCATGGCGCCGGATCAAACTGCCTGGATTCCGGCTGACCGACATATGAAAGCTCTGCCATGAGCGAAACATCACAGGCCGACCAAAAGAAAGCTGTTTTCAGCTCAGTGCGCTGAACTTTACCAGTCTTAGTCAGTCGGACAACTGAGCAGCCGGGCCAGGCCTGTGCAAAACTGAGCGGTCACGGCTGCGTCAACACGTCACACTCATTTCAAAAGGAAGGATTATTGATGATGACAAATTACGGTTGGTACAAAATCGCACTGCCACTGGTCGCGTTGCTGGGCCTGGTTTCCCTGTCGGCTTGTCAAAGCACCATGCGCACCATGGGCATGGGGCCTCCAATGGGCTCGCCTGAAGATGTCGCTGATTCACAGGCCGTGTGGAAGGCACTCGCCAGGGCTGACCTGGTCGGGCCGGGCGCACGTGCCGGCACACCCTACATGGGCACACCGCCACACGGCAAGGTGCTGGAATTGCTGCACCAGAAGATTACCGTCAATGGCCATACCGGTCTCGCTATCGTCAAGCGCAACTATGGTGGGCCGGGTGTTTCCCTCAACAGTGTCAAGGCGAATCGCGGCCGTTACCTGAAGGCCATCACGGTGATGTTCAAACGCGAAGCCGGTTACGATCCCGAGGACAAGAACTGGTTCTGGGCAAAATACAAGCCTGATGGCAGCCTGCACGTCAAGGAAAAGATGGGGATGAAAATCCAGTTGGCCGGTCGTGTCGCCAAGGGTAAACCGATGGGTTGCATCAGTTGCCACCGCGGTGCACCGGGTGGTGATTTTGTGTTCGCCAAAAACCTGAAGTTCTGATACAGGCAAGGAGCGGGCTTGCCCGCTCCTGTTTGTTATTGCGAGCGTAGCGCGGCAATCTCCTGCAGTTTGGCACAAGGCCTAAAGAGATTGCCGCGCTACGCTCGCAATGACTAATTTCTTTATCCTCAGGGTTGGGCGGGCGCTGGCGGGACAATATCCGGGTAAAAGATATAGTCCCCGCCTCCCGCCGAACGGTGGCAATAAATACAACCACGGTTCCTGTCGGGTGATGTGCCGCCTTTCATCAACCGGCCCGCCATGGCAATCGTCATTCCCATCCTGTGCATGGAAAACAAGCGGCCATCCGGGTGGTACTTGGCCCAGAACCAGTCCTGGTTGTCCGGGTCATAACCGGCTTCCCGCCTGAACATCACCGTGATGGCCTTCAAGTAACGACGACGATCCTTTTCCACCTCGGCAATCGTCGGCCTGTCATCAGGACTGTCACCGTTATAGTTCTTTTTCACCACCACGAAGCCGCGGTGCCGGCCCACCTGGATGACGCGACTGTCGACCTCCAGCA
>JALWRY010000226.1 GCA_027080445.1 Thiohalobacter sp.
AACCTGTTTGCGGTACAGTTTCACCCTGAAAAGAGCCAGCAGGCCGGACTGACACTGTTGCGGAATTTCACTCGCTGGGATGGACAGGATAGCGTGTAACACGATGAAGATTACCGACAATATGAGGCTGGGAAGATGTTGCTGATTCCTGCAATCGACCTGAAAGACGGCAAGTGCGTGCGTTTGCGACAGGGTCGAATGGAAGATGAAACGATTTTTGCGGACGACCCGCTGGAGATGGCGCAGCGCTGGGTCGATGCGGGCGCCCGGCGCCTGCACCTGGTGGACCTGAACGGCGCCTTTGCGGGCAAGCCGGTGAATGCCGATGTGGTGCAGCGGATCGCCGAGGCGTTTCCCGAGGTGCCGATCCAGGTCGGCGGTGGTATCCGTGACGAGGATACCGTGCAGCTATACCTGGATGCCGGGGTGAGCTACGTGATTATCGGCACCAAAGCCGTCAGCGCGCCGCACTTCATCAACGACCTGTGCCTGGAGTTCCCCGGCCACATCATTGTCGGACTCGACGCGAAGGACGGCAAGGTGGCGATCGACGGCTGGTCGAAACTGTCTCACCACGATGTCATCGATATGGCGCAGCGTTTCGAACGCGACGGGGTAGAGGCGATTGTCTACACCGATATCAGCCGTGACGGCATGATGCAGGGTGTGAATGTCGAGGCGACCGCAAGGCTGGCCGCCTCGATCAGTACACCGGTCATTGCCTCCGGCGGCATCAGCAAGCTCGACGATGTCAGGGCGATCCATGCGGTGGCTGACGATGGCATCATGGGCACCATCATCGGTCGCGCGCTGTATGAAGGCACGGTTGACCTGGCCGAAGCCCAGAAGCTTGTCGACGGTGGCTGAGCGTGTCACTGGCAAAACGCATTATTCCCTGCCTGGACGTCGATAACGGCCGCGTCGTCAAGGGCGTGCAATTCGTGGATATCCGCGATGCCGGCGACCCGGTGGAAGTCGCGCGGCGTTACGACCGGGAAGGTGCGGATGAAATCACCTTTCTCGATATCACCGCCAGCCACGAACAGCGCGATACCATGGCGCACGTGGTCGAACAGGTGGCGGGCGAGGTATTTATCCCGTTGACAGTGGGTGGAGGAATCCGCGAACCGGCCGATATTCGCCGCATGCTCAATGCTGGCGCCGACAAGGTGGCGATTAACACCGCCGCGGTATTTAACCCGGAATTTGTGCGTGAAGCGGCGGAACAGTTCGGGTCACAGTGTATTGTGGTGGCGATCGACGCCAAGCAGGTGGATGACGGTAGCGGGGAGGGTCAGCCGCGCTGGGAGATTTTTACCCACGGCGGTCGCAAGCCCACGGGCATCGACGCAATCGAGTGGGCGGTGCGTATGGTGGACTATGGCGCCGGTGAAATCCTGCTGACCAGCATGGATCGTGATGGCACCAAAAACGGTTTTGACCTGGCCTTGACGCGCGCGGTCAGTGAAGCCGTCGATGTGCCGGTGATCGCGTCCGGCGGTGTGGGCAATCTCGACCACCTGGCCGAAGGTGTTCTGCAGGGCCGGGCGGACGCGGTACTGGCGGCGAGTATCTTCCATTTTGGCGAATACAGCATCGCCGAGGCCAAGCAGCACATGGCCGGCCGCGGTATTGAGATGCGCCTCTGAGGCGGCGGGGTTGATGGGCATGTCCGATACATGGCTGGACGCAATTGCATGGACCGACGACGGGCTGGTGCCGGTGATCGCCCAGGATGCGGAAGACGGCAAGGTGCTGATGTTTGCCTGGATGAATGCAGAAGCCCTGCGGCTAACCGCCGAGACCGGGCATGCCGTATACTGGTCGCGTTCCCGCCAGCGCCTCTGGCACAAGGGCGAGGAATCCGGTCATCAGCAGTTGGTGAAGGAAATCCGCCTGGATTGCGATAATGATGTCATCAACCTGCAGATTGAACAAAAGGGCGGGATCGCCTGTCACACCGGGCGTCGCAGCTGCTTTTACCAGCGCCTTGAGGGGGGTGAATGGAAGGCCGTGGAGCCTGTTCTGAAAGATCCCTCAGAAATCTACGGGAAACACTGAATATGTCCGATGACATCCTTCGTCAGTTGGCTGAAGTGCTGGAGCAGCGTAAACAGGCGGCAGCGGATTCTTCCTATGTGGCAAGCCTTTACGACAAGGGGCTGGACACAATTTTGAAAAAAATCGGTGAAGAGGCCACCGAGACCGTCATTGCGGCAAAGGGCGGGGATGCGGACCAGCTGGTTTATGAAATGGCGGATTTATGGTTTCATAGTCTGGTGTTGCTGGCGCACCAGGGACTCGGGCCGGAGTCGGTGCTGAAAGAGCTGGAGCGCCGCTTTGGTTTATCCGGTCTGGATGAAAAGGCCGCAAGAAAATAGCGTTAGGCCGTTTTTGGCCTGAACAGGTTCCAGGAGAACATTATGGGTATCAGTATTTGGCAATTGTTGATTATTCTCGCCATCGTCTTGGTGTTGTTTGGCGCCAAGCGCTTGCGCGGTATTGGCAGCGATCTTGGCGGCGCCATCAAGGGTTTTCGCCAGGCGATGAAGGAAGAGGACGCGCCGACCGATGATGAAAAAATCGGGAAGCAGCCGGCCGGTCACATCATTGATGGTGAAGTGACTTCCAAGAAGCAGGAAAAAGTCTGAGTTATCCCTGACCGCCCATGTTCGATATTGGTTTCTGGGAACTTGCGCTTGTCGGTGTCGTCGCGCTTCTGGTCGTCGGGCCGGAGCGGCTGCCCGGGCTGGCGCGCACGACGGGCATGTGGGTCGGGCGCGCACGGCGTTTTGTGTCGGGCGTCAAGGCGGATATTGACCGTGAAATCGCCGCCGACGAACTGAAAAAAGCGCTGGCCAAACAGGCCGGCAGTGAGTCCCTGTACGATATTATTGAAGAGACCAAACAAACCATCATGGAGCCACAGGATGAAGCGTCAGCGCCTGAACCTGATGTCGACGCCGATGATTCACCCGCCGCTGTAACACACAAGACCCACGATGCCAGCGGATAATCCCCAGCCATCAGGGGATGAGATCGAGCAGCCCTTTGTTACGCACCTGATTGAACTCCGTGACCGCCTGCTGCGGGTCGTACTGGTGGTCATTGTCATCTTTCTCGGGCTTGCACCCTTTGCCAACTGGCTGTTTACCCAACTGGCCGGACCGCTGATGGCGCAACTGCCGGAAAACAGTTCGATGGTCGCTATCGATGTGGCTTCTCCGTTTTTTACCCCGTTCAAGCTGGCCATGGTGGTATCCATTTTTATTGCCATGCCCTACATCCTCTACCAGGGCTGGGCATTTATCGCGCCGGGTCTCTACAAGCACGAAAAGCAACGGGTGATGCCGCTGATGGTATCGAGTACGGTGTTGTTCTACATGGGCGCCGCATTTGCCTACTTCGTTGTGTTCCCGCTGGTGTTCGGTTTCCTCGCCAAGGCCGCACCCGAGGGTGTGGAGGTAATGACCGATATCAGCCGTTACCTGGATTTTGTTCTGACGCTGTTTTTCGCTTTCGGCCTGGCGTTCGAAGTCCCGGTCGCAACCGTGTTGCTGGTCTGGAGCGGTGTCGTTACACCGGACGCACTACGGGAGAAACGCCCCTATATCATCGTCGCCGTTTTTGTCATTGGTATGTTGCTTACCCCGCCGGACATTATTTCCCAGACGATGCTGGCCATACCGATGTGGCTGCTGTTCGAGGTGGGCGTGTTCATGTCCGAGCGGTTCAAGCCCGGCCCGGAGCGTTCGCATGAAGAATACGAACCGCCCATGAGCGATGAAGAAATGGATAAGACACTGGACGACCTGGAGAACGACGAGAAGTAACCCGGTACGATAAACTTGTCCCTGTTTGCAAGGATGGTAGTCATGAACAGATTTTTTCTGTACGCGGTGTTCATCGTACTGGTGGTGTTTCGCGTAGACGCCGCCCCCGCTACCGCCCCGGCGGCGTTTGAAAACCAGCTCGCGAATCACCCCTCCCCCTATCTTGCCATGCACGGCCACGACCCGGTGCACTGGCAGGTGTGGGGCAAGGCGGCTGTTCAACTGGCCAAAAAACTGAATCGTCCCCTGTATATTTCCAGTGGTTACTTTTCCTGCCGCTGGTGTCACGTGATGCAGCGTGAAAGCTACCAGGATCCGGCGGTCGCGGCACTGCTCAATCACTATTTTGTGCCGGTCAAGGTGGACCGTGAGCTTGAGCCGGCGCTCGATGCTCACCTGATCGAGTTTGTGCAACTGACGCGTGGTAGTGCGGGCTGGCCGCTGAATGTCTTTCTTACGCCGGAAGGCTACCCGATGCTTGGCATGACCTACCTGCCCAAAGACCAGTTCCTGTCCGTGCTGAAACAGATGAAGGAACGCTGGCAGAGCGGGCCGGATGAGTTGCGGCGTATTGCGCAGGATGCGCTGGTGGAATGGCAGGGTATGCGAAACGCCGATCATGCGTCAGACAAGACGCCACTGGTTTCACCGGCACCGCTGGGCCCAAAACTTGTTGCGCAGGCTGGCAAACTGATGGACGAAATGTCAGGCGGATTCGGGCAGCAGAACAAATTCCCGATGACGCCACAGTTAAAGGCCTTGCTGGATGTGCGCAGGCAGGGCAAGCCGGATAAACACCTCGATAACTTTTTGCGCCTGACACTCGACAAGATGGCGCGCCAGGGCATGCACGACCTGGTCGGTGGCGGTTTCTTTCGCTACGTCGTCGATCCGAACTGGCAGGTTCCGCATTACGAGAAAATGCTCTATGACAATACCCAGCTGGTCTCGCTTTACCTGCAGGCCGCCAGCGATTTCAGGGATGCCGGGTATCGCGATACGGCATTCGAGACACTTGATTTTTTGCTCAGTGACATGTGGCGAGCTAACCATTTCATCAGCAGCTTTTCAGCCGTTGACGGCCAGGGCAGGGAAGGTGCGTATTACCTCTGGACCGATGAAGAACTGAAAAAGCTGTTGTCAAAGGATGAATTCAGACTGGTGAAGCTCGCCTGGTTTGATAACAACGTGGCGAGGTCGGCATGGGGCAAGCTGCCCCGCTGGCAAATGACGGAAGCTGAACTGGTCAAACGAACCGGGAAAGCGCCAGCAGCCTTACATCGCAGCTTTGCACGCATACGCCAGAAACTACTCAAGGCGCGTAAGTCGCGCTCATTACCAGCTGACGGGAAAGGACTGGCGGCCTGGAACGGCCTGGCGCTGACGGCACTTGCCGATGCTGTCGAGGCCGGGGGTGATGCGAAGTACCGTCATCATGGTGATCAGCTGGCTGATTACCTGGCCAAAGTCCTCTGGGATGGCGAACGCCTGGTGCGTGCCCTGAACAGCGGCCGGGTGCTGGCCGATGCGTCCTTGCAGGATTACGCGCTGGTGGCAAAAGGCTTGCAGGACTGGGGTCGTGTCAGTGGCGACAGGCAATACACACAGCTTGCCGGCCGCCTGGCGCGTATTGCCTGGGCGCGTTATTACCGTAAAGGCCGCTGGCTGGAAACCGATGCACCGCTGATACCCATGCTAAATGGCAAGGTGGCGCTGGATGATAATCCCTTGCCATCCGCGACAGCACTGGTTACCGGCGTGTCACTGACGAACAAGGATTTGAAACAGGATAAAAAAATCCGGCAAGCGGTGTCTGATCACCTGGCGCGTGTTCGTGCGCGGCTGTCGGATTCCATCTTCTGGTACGCGAGTTATGTCGAGTGGCTGGACAGGAACCCGGGCTAGGTTTTTATATAGCGCATGCGTGTTCCGTGCGTGAGTGACAGCATCAATTCTTCTGCACTTAACTCGGGCGGGAAATAGGCGCCGGATATTTTTGCCGCATTGATGCTGGCGCCCTCGAGGTTGGCGCCGGTCAGATCCAGGCCACGCAGATCGGTCTGGCGGAAATAGGCATCGCGAAGATCCAGTCCATTGGCATCGAGTTTGCGCAGGTCCAGTGTGCGGAAATCACAGCCTCTCAGGTCACAGGTTTCGCCCGATGCCCTGCGTGAATTGAATTCTTCTATAGCGCCTTCTCGCAGAAGA
>JALWRY010000227.1 GCA_027080445.1 Thiohalobacter sp.
CCGTGAGTTCATCGAGAAGAATGCGCTGACAGCATCCAACCTCGATGTATAGCCGCGAGGTATGCGTTTGTCGGTGAGGCACACAGGCTACGAAGGTGTGGCGCCATGTTCATGTACGTCCAGCGTGGTGATACGCGCCATTTCTGATTCGATCCAGTTTTCGGCTTCCTGCAAGATCTCTTGCGCCGTTTTCCCTTCGGAAGCTATGGCCGGCCCGATACGAACCTTTATCACGCCCGGTTTCTTGATGAACTGACGGCGGGGCCAGTATTCGCCGGCGTTATGCGCCACGGGATAGACCGGGTAACCGGTGCGTTCCGCCAGTATCGCACCGCCGATACGATAGCGCCCGCGTTGGCCGGGTGCGATGCGAGTGCCTTCCGGAAAAATAATGATCCAGCGGCCGCTGTCGAGACGTTGTTGTCCCTGTTTGACCAGTTGTTCTATTGCCTTGCGGCCGGCGCCGCGATCCAGTGCGATGGGTTCCATCATGTAGGCGCCCCAGCCGAAAAATGGCAACCACAACAGTTCACGTTTGATCACCCAGGTTTGTGGCGTAAACCAGAAGTTAAGCGTCAGTGTTTCCCAGGTCGACTGGTGCTTGGCGAATACAATCCCCGCCTTGTGGACGATATTTTCCCGACCCTCTATTTCGTAGTAGAGCTTGCAGCTTACCCCGAGCCACCAGATGGTCAACGACGACCAGGCATAGGTCAATGCAAATCGTTTATTGAAAGGGAACGGAAAACTGAGCAGTAACAGGGGCGCAAACACCAGGGTTATGGTGGCGAAGAAGATCCAGAAGGCAAAGGAGCGCAGGTAGAGAACGGGTTTTGAGGGCATCGATAATTGCCTAACTCATATCACGGAATTCAGATACCCGGATACGTCCGTTGACCATGCGCGATTCACGTTGCATGAGTTTTTCCATTTTCTTCCAGAAGGCTTCCTTCAGATCAAAGTCCGCTGCGATGGCTGTACCTATAAGCAGGATAAACAGGTCAGCCACTTCTTCGGATAAACTGTCGAGGGATTTGCCCTTGGTGACACAGGCGGAAATTTCGCCAAGCTCTTCCGCCATTAAGGCGACACGGTAGTTCATGTCTTCCCCGCCGGTATTGCGGAAATCATGCTTGTCATGAAATGCCTGGACTGCATCGAGCATAGCCTGGTAGGAATCACTGTGTTCCATCATTACCTCAGTGTTGCAAACGCGAAAGGTCAGCGACGCGCAGAAACAGCGTAGAAAGTTCTTTCAGTAAGGCCAGCCGGTTGGTGCGTAGCGAATCATCATCGACCATAACCATCACTTCATCGAAAAAAGCATCGACAGCATGGCGTAAGCCGGCTAACTGTTGTAGCGCCGGTGTGTAATCTGCCTTAGCCATCAACTCAAGCACACCGGGCTTGAGTGCAGCCAGTTGTTCGGCCAGTTGTTGCTCTGCAGGATCATTCAGCAGCCCGTTATCAATCTTGTCCGGAATGGCCTGATCGGTTTTCCTGAGAATATTGGCGATACGTTTATTGGCGGCGGCGAGTGCCGTGGCTTCTGGCAAGTCACGAAACACCTGGCAGGCGCGGATGCGCTTGTCGAAATCCAGTAAACGTGTCGGGCGTGTCGCGAGTACGGCATCGACCAGGTCAACAGAAAGTCCGTTGTCCTGGTAGTAACCGCGCAGGCGATCCATGACATAGTCAAAGACGGGCTTCACGGCGTCACCCGCCTTGATGCCGGCATCAAAACCTGTAGCCGTTGTACCGAGCAAGGCGTCGAGATCAATATCGAGCTTGCCCTCGATGCAGAGCCGGATCAGGCCCAGCGCGGCGCGGCGTAGTGCGAAGGGGTCCTTGTCGCCACTGGGTGGTTGCCCGATGGCGAAAAGGCCCACCAGGCTATCGAGCCGGTCGGCGATCGCCAGGGCCAGGCCGGTGGTCGTTTGCGGCAGTGTGTCACCGGCAAAACGCGGTCGGTAGTGTTCCTCGATAGCCTGGGCAACGGCTTTGGGTTCACCGTCGTGCGCGGCATAGTAGCGCCCCATGATACCCTGGAGTTCCGGGAACTCGTAGACCATGTGGGTCAACAGATCGCACTTGCACAGGCGCGCAGCGCGTTCGGCCTGCGCCGGGTCGCCGCCGATCTGCGTGGCGATGGTTGCGGCAAGCCTGGACATGCGTTCCTGTTTGTCGAACAGGGTGCCGAGTTTTTTCTGGAACACCATGCTGCGCAGTCGTTCAGCGTGCGAAGACAGGGGGGTTTTGCGATCCTGGTTCCAGAAGAAGGCGGCGTCGGACAGGCGTGGACGAATGACGCGTTCATTGCCGGCGCGAATCTGTTCCGGGTCACGACTTTCCAGGTTGGCGACGGTGATGAAGTAAGGCAACAACTTGCCTTCCGTGCTGACCACCGGGAAATATTTCTGGTGATCCTGCATGCTGGAAATCAATGCTTCGGAAGGCACCTCAAGGAAGCTTTCATCAAACTGGCCGGCTATGGCAACCGGCCACTCGACCAGTGAACAGACTTCATCCAGCAGGTCTTCATCGATTAACGCCTTGCCGCCCAGCGCTTCACCACGCTCAATGACCTGGTTGCGTACCCGGTCGCGGCGTGCGCGGTAGTCCACCAGCACATGCCCGGGATCACATAGCGTAGTGATGTAATCATCCGCCGATGCCAGTGCAATCGGTTGCGGGTGATGAAAGCGATGCCCCCGGGTTTCGCGGCCGGCTTGAATACCCAGTACCTTTGCCGGGACGACTTCGTCACCAAACAGCAGGACAATCCAGTGAACCGGGCGAACAAATTCTTCCTCGCGGTTGCCCCAGCGCATGCGCTTGGGCACCGGGAGTCCGGCCAGTGCACGTTCGACCATCTCTCCGACAAGCTCGGTGGTTGCACGACCTTTTTCTATGGCGCGGAACGACAGCCAGCTGCCTTTGGGGGTTTCCAGCTGGTCGAGTGCTTCAACCTCGACACCACAGCTTTTCGCAAACCCGCTGGCCGCTTTGGTCGGGCAGCCTTCCTCATCAAAGGCGGCTGCCAGTGCCGGACCACGGCGCACAACTTCACGATCCGCCTGTGCGACCGGTAGTGCATCGACCAGTAAGGCGAGTCGGCGTGGCGCGGCGCAGGGTTGTATGCCCTGGTATTCAAGGCCGGCTTCGTCGAGCGCACGGGACATGCCGTCAGCAAAGGCTTCGGATAATCGACGCAGTGCTTTTGGCGGGAGTTCTTCTGTGCCGATTTCAATCAGCAGCTTGCGGGTTTCGGTCATGACGATGCCTCCCCTTTCAACAGCGGGAAGCCAAGCGACTCTCGGCGTTCGTAATAGGATTGAGCGACCGCGCGGGCCAGCGAACGTACGCGCAGGATAAAGCGTTGGCGTTCGGTCACGGAGATGGCGCTGCGCGCATCCAGCAGGTTGAAGGTGTGCGAGGCTTTCAGCATCAACTCGTAGGCGGGTAAGGGCAGGCCCGCTTCAATCAATGCCTGGCTGTCTTTTTCACAGACGTCGAACCAGTGGAACAGTTCTTCCACGTTGGCGTGCTCGAAGTTATAGGTCGACATCTCCACTTCGTTCTGGTGGAACACGTCGCCGTACAGCACCTTGCCCTGCGGGCCATCGGTCCACACCAGGTCGAAGACACTTTCCACGCCTTGCAGGTACATGGCGATGCGTTCCAGTCCGTAGGTGATTTCACCGCTGACGGGTCGGCAGTCCAGCCCGCCGACCTGCTGGAAATAGGTGAACTGGGTGACTTCCATCCCGTTCAGCCAGATTTCCCAGCCCAGTCCCCAGGCGCCCAGGGTGGGTGATTCCCAGTTGTCTTCGACAAAGCGGATATCGTGTACCAGCGGGTCGAGGCCGAGTTCGCGCAGCGAATCCAGGTAGAGTTCCTGGATATTGTCCGGGCTGGGCTTGAGCAGCACCTGGAACTGGTAATAATGTTGCAGGCGATTGGGATTTTCGCCGTAACGGCCGTCGGTCGGTCGGCGCGAGGGCTGAACATAGGCCGCGCGCCAGGGTTCCGGGCCGATGGCGCGCAGGAAGGTGGCCGGGTGAAAGGTGCCTGCGCCAACCTCCATATCATAAGGTTGCAGGAGCACACAGCCCTGCCGTGACCAGTAGTCCTGCAGCGCCAGGATCAGGCCCTGAAACGTTTTGGGTGTTGTGTCGGAAGTCAAAGTTGCACGTCAGCCATGATTCAAAAGCGCGCAGTATAGCTTGCGCGGGCGAAGGGATGTAGGGCGCAGGGTGATTTACCTGTCGGGCGCGACAGTTTCAAGCCGGGAAACCCATTGGCCGCTAGCCTGTCTGAGGGAGACGTGAGGGAGGTGAAGGATGACAACACTGGTTCTCCAACCGACAGACCTGGCTCAATGGCACGCGCTGGTGGCCGAAGCGCAGCAGGCCTGTGACTGTAATCTTGAGGAAACCCTTGAATCCTATCTGGTTTTCTTGCTCATGCGGTTTGCCGATCGTCCGGAACTGGTGCGCAAGATCATGGCGCTGGAGTTTCTGCGCGCACAACAGGCCAACCCGGGACAAGCTGGCGACTTACGCGATGTTGGCGATCAATGCCTGCTGTTTTCCGGATTATTTCCACAGATCGCGGAAAAAAGGATGGTTCGGGTGAGTTATTTCGTGAATATTGGCCGCAGTGCCTATGACCAGCTCTCTTCGCTGGTGGATCGCCAGAGTGACCGCCTGTTCAGCAACCTGGCGGACGGTTTTGTCGCCATCATGGATGTACTGCACGCCATGCGTGGTCTGTCCGGCGACCCGGTGTTACAACCGCTGGCGGCGGCAGAGCTATGGGCGGACACGGGCAGCCGCAGTGCCTGGAATACCCTGACGGAATCCGGCAACCTGCCTGCGTCACGCGAAGACCAGCGCTCGCGCCACTAAATCCCCTTCCAATCATCGCTCTATGTCTGCCCGGGCATAGGGTACAATCCGCCCGGATTTTGACTTTATCGGTAGCACTATGAGCGAACCGCGCAAAGCCGTCGCGTTGATATCCGGCGGGCTGGATTCCCTGCTGGCTGCCCGCGTGATGCAGGAACAGGGCATCCACGTCGAGGGCATCAATTTTTTTACCGGCTTCTGCGTGGAAGGTCATACGCACGCCATCCGTAAAAAGGACCGCGCCAAACCCAAGCGCAATAATGCGCTGTGGGTGGCCGAGCAGCTGGGGATCAAGCTGCACATTGTCGACATTATCGAGGAATACAAGGATGTGGTGCTCAACCCGAAGCACGGTTACGGCGCCAACCTGAACCCCTGTCTCGACTGCAAGATTTTCATGGTGCAGAAGGCGAAGGAATGGATTGAGGCCAACGGCTTTGATTTTATTATTACCGGTGAGGTCATCGGTCAGCGTCCCAAGTCACAGCGCAAGGACACCATGCCGGTGATTGCCATTGAGTCGGGTGCGGAAGATCGCCTGTTACGGCCCCTGTGCGCAAAGAACCTCCCCCCTACCCTGCCTGAACGGGAAGGCTGGGTGGATCGTGAAACCCTGTACGATTTCGAAGGCCGCAGCCGCAAACCGCAAATGGCGCTGGCCAGCCACTTCGGTTTTGAAGAATATGCCCAGCCTGCAGGTGGCTGCTGTTTTCTGACCGATGCGAAGTATTCACAAAAACTCGCCGACCTGTGGCGCGCGCGTGGTGAGCGCCGGTACGAGTTCGATGACATTATGCTGCTCAAGGTCGGTCGTCATATCCGCCCCCGCCCCCACTTCAAACTGATTATCGGCCGCGAAGACGGCGAGAATAAATTTCTTGAAGGTTACCGCAAGCAGTTTACGCACCTGTTTACCACCAGTCATAATGGCCCGTTGGTGTTGCTCGACGGAGAGGCCAGTGATGAAGACCTGCAACTGGCCGCCGAAGTCGCGGCGCGCTTCAGTCAGGGCCGCGGTGCGGAACAGGTTGAGGTTGAAATCCACCCCCTGAACGCTGACGTACGGACACTGAGCGTCAAGCCGATGGGCAGCAGCGCCATACTGGCTGACTGGTACCTATG
>JALWRY010000228.1 GCA_027080445.1 Thiohalobacter sp.
ATCAGCACCTCGGTAAAACGCCGGAAGTTCAGGTACAACAGCAAGACGATAATACCAAGCGTCACCGGTACAACTGTCGCCAGCTTCTGTTTGGCGCGCTCCATGAATTCATACTGGCCTGACCAGCTGAGCGAATAACCCGCCGGCAGATCGAGTTGATCCGCCACCACCTGTTTGGCTTCTTTGACATAGGAACCCAGGTCGCGATCGCGTATATCAATATAGATCCAGCCATTGAGCCGGGCATTTTCGCTTTTGATGACGCCCGGACCGCCGACCACCTTGACATCGGCCACATCCCCCAGGGTAATCTGTGCGCCTGCCGGTGTCCGAATCGGCAGTTCCGCCAGTTTCACCTCAGAGTCGCGCACCGAACGCGGGTAACGCAGGTTGACCGGGTAGCGTTCCAGGCCTTCGATACTCTCGGTCACATTCATGCCGCCGACTGCCGTACTGACGATCTGCTGTACGTCGGCAATATTCAGCCCGTAACGCGAGGCAGCCGTCCGGTTGATATCGACCAGCACGTAGCGGCCACCCACGACACGTTCGGAGAACACCGATACCGTGCCGGGAACAGGCTTCAGAATACGCTCGATCTGCTTGCCGACTTCCTGGATGACTTTCAGGTCCGGGCCGGCCACCTTGATACCCACCGGTGTCTTGATGCCGGTAGCAAGCATATCGATACGATTCTTGATCGGCATGACCCAGGCATTGCTCATACCGGGAATTTTCACCAGCGCGTCCAGCTCACGGCGCAGTTTCTCCATGGTCATGCCTTCGCGCCATTCACTCGGTGGTTTCAGCTGTATGGTCGTTTCGATCATGGTCAGCGGCGCCGGGTCGGTAGCCGATTCGGCGCGGCCGATTTTACCGAATACCCGTTTGACTTCCGGCACCGTGGCAATCAGTTTATTGGTTTGCTGGATAATTTCCTGCGCCTTGCCAATAGAAACCGCGGGGAAAGTGCTTGGCATGTAGAGCAGGTCGCCTTCGTTGAGATCCGGCATGAATTCCGAGCCAAGACCTTTATCCAGGGGCCATAAGCCGGTCAGGGGCCAGAGCATCGATGCGGCGGCCAGCGCTGAAATGAAAACAATCGTTTTCGGCATGCTCAGCACGCGATCGATCACGGGCCGGTAACCGCAAATCAGGAAACGATTCACCGGGTTCTTTTCTTCGGGCACAATCCTGCCGCGAATGAAATAGCCCATAAGCACCGGTACCAGCGTAATCGACAGGCCGGCTGCCGCCGCCATGGCGTAGGTCTTTGTGAATGCCAGTGGCGAGAACATACGGCCTTCCTGGGCTTCCAGCGTGAACACCGGCAGGAAGCTCAGGGTGATAATCAGTAGCGAGAAAAACAGCGCCGGGCCGACCTCGGCCGACGCCTTCGCCATGATCGCCCAGCGGTTTTCATCCGTGACCGCTTCATGCTCCATGTGCTTGTGAACATTTTCTATCATGACAATCGCGGCATCCACCATGGCGCCAATGGCAATGGCGATGCCACCCAGCGACATGATGTTGGCGTTGATCCCCTGGAGATGCATGATAATGAACGCCACCAGGATCCCGACCGGCAGGCTGAACAACACCACCAGCGCCGAACGTATATGGAACAGGAAGATGGCACACACCAGTGTGACAACAATGAACTCCTCGACCAGCTTTTCCTTCAGGGTGTCGATAGCGCGTTCAATCAGGCCGGAACGGTCATAGGTCGGAACAATCTCGACCCCATCTGGCAGACCGGCCTGAAGGGATTTGAGTTTTTCCTTTACACCTTTGATCGTCGTCAGCGCATTTTCACCCCAGCGCATGATGATCACACCGCCAACGACTTCGCCTTCGCCATCCAGCTCGGCGATACCCCGGCGCATCTGTGGACCAAGATGGATGTCGGCAATATCTTCGAGTAACACCGGCGTACCGTTGGCATTCATGCCCAGCGGGATCTTCTTGAGTTGCGCAATACCCTGGATATAGCCGGTTGCACGCACCATGTATTCCGCTTCAGCCATTTCAATGACCGAACCGCCGACCTCCTGGTTGCCTCGCTGAATAGCGCGTTTTACCTTGTCGAGTGAAATACCGTAGGCGCGCAGGCGGTCGGGATCGACGACAACCTGGTACTGCTTGACCATGCCGCCGATGGTGGCGACTTCGGATACGCCGGGGACCGTCTGCAGTTCGTATTTCAGGAACCAGTCCTGGATACTGCGTAACTGCGACAGGTCATGTTTACCGGTTCGATCGACCAGTGCGTATTCGTATACCCAGCCCACGCCGGTTGCATCCGGACCCAATGCGGTTTTCGCATTGGCGGGCAACTGACTTTGCACCTGGCTCAGGTACTCCAGCACACGCGATCGCGCCCAGTACAGGTCGGTGCCATCCTCGAAGAGGATATAGACATAGGAATCCCCGAAGAAGGAATAACCGCGAACCGTCGTAGCCTTGGGTACTGACAACATGGTGGTCGTCAGGGGATAGGTTACCTGGTCTTCCACGACCTGTGGCGCCTGGCCGGGAAAACTTGTCTTGATGATAACCTGGACATCCGACAGGTCGGGCAGGGCATCCAGGGGCGTGTTTTTCAGCGAATAGCCACCCCAGGCGATCAATCCGAGCGTCATCAACAAAACCAGGAAACGGTTCCTGACTGACCAGTGAATAATATTTGCAATCATGGTTTATTCCCCGGAACCCATACGGCTGAAGCTGGCCTTGAGGCTGGCCTCGGAATCAATCAGGAACTGGGCGGATGTCACCACCTTGTCCCCTTCATTCAGCCCCTTGATAATCTCGACACGTTCACCGCTTTCCATGCCGGCAACAACCGGAACGGCGCGGAAACGCCCCTTGCCGAGGGAAAGGATGACGTGTTGCTTGTCGCTGCCCTTGATAAGCGCCTCGCGTGGAATGCTCAGCACGTGCTCTTTTGGCCCGGCGTAGATACGCACATTGGCGTACATATCAGGCTTGAGCACTTCATCGGGATTATCAAAACGCAGGCGCGCCTGCAGGGTACGTGTTTTCGGATCAATGGTCGGGTAGACAAATTCAACCTTGCCTTTCCAGACCCTGCCCGGCAGGTATCCCAGCCGAACCTCCGCCGGTTGACCGACCGCCACCCAGTCCGACTGGCGTTCAAAGACATCGACCAGTAACCAGATACTGGACAGGTCGGCCAGTGTCATGACTTCCGTGCTGGGTTTGACGTACATGCCTTCGCGCACATTCAGGTTGTCCACGATGCCGTCCTGGCTGGCCAGTATGCGCACATCCTGGAACGCATGGCGCTTCCTCGCGACTTCACGTATCTGTTGTTTGCTCATGCCCAGGGCTTCCAGTCGTTCCTGGGAAGCACGTGTCAGGTAGGCATTCTTGCCACGCAGGGCCTGGATATATTCCTCCTGCGCATTAACCAGCTCGCGGGAATACAACTCGAACAACACATCGCCTTTCCTGACCAGTTCGCCGTTGGATTTTGTATTGAGCTTGTCAATCCAGCCATCGGTACGCAGGTGTACGTGGCTCAGCTTGCGCTCGTCGAAAGCCACGTAACCCACAGCTTCAATCAGCCGCCAGAGTTTGCCGCGTTCAACCTTTGCCGTACGCACCCCAAGGTTTTCCACCATGCCGGGGTTGATTCTGACGATACCGGCTTCGGTGTCCGCGTCGGCATAAACCGGCACAAGATCCATGCCCATGGGGGATTTCCCCGGTTTGTCACTATGATAGGACGGGTCCATGGGTGCTACCCAGTAAAGAATTTCCTTTTCCTTGTCGGCAATTGCGGCCGTCGATGTCAGGCCCGCAAGTGTCGTTGCCGCAAGCAGGACAAGGCAGAATGGAGTCTGGGACAGTTTCATGGTTTCTCTCCGGGTAAGTTCGTGGCGTCAGTCGTGTCAGCGGCAAGGTACTGCAGGCTGGCTGCGGCCTTGGCGCGATCGACGCGGATACGGATGTCCTGTAGTTCTACATCAAGCTCCAGCAGGCGCGCCCGCATCAGCGTAGTAAATTCATTGATGCCGTTCTGGTAGGAAGACAGGGCCGCATCGGCATTGGCATGCGCCTCCTGTAACAGGTTCTCGCGATACAGCGTTGCCTGTTCGCCCAGCCTTTTCCAGCGCGCGTACTCACTGTCGAGCATGCGTTGCAGTTCACGCAGGCGCTGTTCACGCGCCTGGATGGCTGCGTCCGCCAGTGACTGACTGGCCGCCAGCTGCCTGTCCTGCCGCTTGTCGGTAAAGATCGGCAGGTCCAGCGTCACCATGGCTGCCATCATATCGTTGCGGGAGGTGTCATCCGGATTGTCGCCAAACCGCTTGCGGTACTGGACGCCCACGTTAAAACCGGGCTTGTACTGTTCACGCGCCACCCTGACCAGTTGCTGGCGCGCTTCCACGCGCGCACTGGCCGCCTTGATGGCCGGGTGCGAAAGCAGGCCTGCCCGCAAACTTTCTCGGCTGGCCGGAGCGGGAATCCGCGGGAAATGCGTATCAATCGCATCCCAGGCACGCTGGCCCAGCCAGCGGCTGAGTTTGGCGCGCTGTATATCCGCCTGTTTTTGTATACGCGTCGCACGGTCATCCAGGCGGGAGAGTTCCAGCTGCGCCTGCAAAACATCCTGCTGGCTGACTCGCCCGCTGGCAAAGTGGGCGCGGGTAATATCCACCAGTTGCTGGAACAAATCGCGTGAACGGTCAATGATCCCGGCGGCGCGTTGCTGATAAAACAGTTCCAGCCAGACCAGACGAACATCACGCTGTATCTCCAGCCGTTTACTCTGCGTGGTGGCGGCTTCCGCCTTACCCATCCACTCGGTACTGCGCTGCCGGTATGCCAGCGTGCGCCCACGAGGAAAGGCCTGGCTGATCCCGGTTCGCAACTGGGTCGTCGGTTCACGACTGACGCTGAAATCATTCACCGGGACATTCCACATGCCCAGCAAAATCTTCGGGTCAGGTAACTGGCCGCTGGCAACGGACTGTTCCCGCAGGGCTTCGGCGCGCGCCTTGCTTGCAACCACGGCGGGATCTTCCGCCAGCGCAAGCTGTTCGGCTTCCGCCAGCGTCAGAACGGTCGCGGCCTGTACAGGGCTTGCGACGAGACCCAGTGCCATAACGCCGGCACACAGAAAAATGGCCTCACGCAGAAAATGTAGTGCTGCAATACGCCTGCAGCGTGCTTTGATACGACATACCCACATGTCGGTAACTCCCAGGTTGAGTCATAACAACACACGGCATGACAAAATAGCCTGCGCGTGTTTTTACAGGATCAAGGGGGAACTATACCGGAGGTTGTAGCAGGGGAGCAGAAGGGTGAGATGGCAGGTTGTTTGTCACCAGGGCGAGATAGCGTACCGCCATGTCAGCGGGTACAGGCAGACGTGCTGTTGTCAACAGGGAAAGGATGTGGCTTGCCGAACAGCCTTGGTCCGCACAGGCTGTGTTACTGCATTTATCCCCTGTGCAATGTTTACACGCCGGCATGGCATGAGTGACCGAGGCACTTTCATGCACGGCACTGACGGCGCCGTCGTCACTCATGTCCATCATCATGCAGTGTTCCTCACTCGCCAGCGCAGACGCCACGTTAACCGGGGCGAACGGTGACAGCACCAGCAACAGGGACACCAGTAAAGAGAGTAAGTGACGACTCAACATGCGACGACAGTATAAAGGATATCTGGACATACGCAAACTGTGACGGCTGAAGTGGCAGGAAGTTCAGGGACGGAAGCGTTTTTTCCAGCTGGCGTTGTGTACGGGTAACGAGTCAGATAGCATACCCATCTTGTAAATTTCACAAAAACTTAACGATTAATCGCATTAAAAAGGTTTATCAAGCATCTGTTATGACAGAACATATTTCACCGTTCACACGCCGCCAAGGTATCGCAGGACTGCTTTTCCTTGCACTGTCGCTGGGGCTGGCAACGGTGACGCCCAACGTGGAAATCACCTGGGTCACAGGTTTCCTGATGCTCACCATATACC
>JALWRY010000229.1 GCA_027080445.1 Thiohalobacter sp.
GACCTGATCTACCGTGACCTTGCCGCGCCGGACGCCAATGAGATCAATGTCACCGCGCGGGTGACCGGCGGCATGGGGGACGTCAAGGACGTGGAGGTCTCCTACGACGGCACGCGCCTGCTGTTCGCCCTGCGACTGCCGGACATCCAGGGCGCCGCGCCGGAAGACCAGCCCACCTGGAACCTCTGGGAATACGAAATCACCACCGACTCGCTGACCCGTGTAATCAGTTCCGATATCATTGCCGAAGGGGGGCAGGATATCGCCCCGCATTACCTGCCCGACAACCGGATCGTGTTCTCATCCACGCGCCAGCGCGCCGCCGGCGCCATACTGGTGGACGAAGGCAAACCGCAGTTTGCCGCACTCGATGAAAACCGCAACGAGCCGGCGATGGTGCTACATGTCCTCGACCAGACACGGCAGAATATTACCCAGATCTCCTTCAACCAGAGCCACGACCTTGACCCGACTGTATTGAGCACAGGTGAGATTGTGTTTTCACGCTGGGACGATGCCGGCGGCAGCAATGCCATCAACCTGTATAAAATGAACCCGGATGGCAGCCAGTTACGCCTGCTGTACGGCGCCAACAGCCATAACACCGGGAGTAACGGGGCGACTATCCAGTTCCTCCAGCCACGCGAGATGCCCGACGGTGAACTGGCCGCGCTGATTCGCCCCTTTACGGGCAATAACCAGGGCGGCGATATCATCACCATCGATGTCGCCAACTATGTCGAAAACACCCAGCCAACAGCGGTCAACCAGGGCATATTGACCGGCCCGGCGCAAGTGTCACAAACCTTTGGCGATGTGCGCACTGATGGCCAACCCTCACCGGCAGGGCGCTTCAATGCTTTCTTCCCGCTCTGGGACGGCACCAACCGCGCCCTGGTCACCTGGAGCCAGTGCCGGTTGACGGACGGCAACCGTATCCTCCCCTGCACTGATCAAACGCTTGCCGACCCCGGTCTGGTCGAGGCGAAGCCCCTGTACAGTGTCTACCTCTATGACATCGGCAACGCCACCCAGCGACCGGTGTTTACCCCGCAGGAAAATATCCTCTACCGCGACGTGGTCGCCACCCAGCCCCGGCCCCTGCCGAATATCATTTTTGACGCCCAGCCCGGTGTCGATGTCGACCAGACGCTGGTGGATGAAAATGTCGGTATCCTGCATATCGCAAGCGTCTATGACTTCGACGGCCAGTACAATGCGCTCGGTGGCGCCGCCACCGATCTCGCCACGCTGGCCGACCCGCAATCGACGCTGGCCGATGGGCGGCCGGCCCGCTTCCTGCGCATCGTCAAGGCGGTCAGCCTCCCCGACAAGAATCTTGTCAATCTGATCGGCGCCGATTTCGGACCCAACCGCTCGCTGGGCATGCGTGAAATTCTCGGCTACGCACCGATTGAACCGGATGGCTCGGTGCGGGTAAAAGTCCCGGCCAACGTCCCGTTCAGCATCAGCGTGCTGGATAAAAACGGCCGTCGTATCGGTCAGCGGCACGACAACTGGCTGCAGTTGCGCCCCGGTGAAGTCATGAACTGCTCAGGTTGTCATGATGCGGCAAGCCCCCTGTCACACGGCAACCCGGCCGCTTTCACCCCGCTCAATACCGGCGCCCCGTTTGATGGCTACACTTTCCCGAACACTGAAACCTTCTTTGCCAACGCGGGTGAAACCATGGCCCAGGCGCGCACGCGACTGGACCCCACCGCACTGACGCCCTCTGTCGATATTCGCTATAGCGATGTCTGGACCAATGTTGCGGCGGCCGGACGGCCCAAGGATGCGTCCTTCAGCTACCTCTATAACACCCTTGACCCGGCCGTAACCCTGCCCACCAGCACCGGCTGCCTGACGACCTGGAGTTACCTGTGCAGGATTGTCATCAATTATGAGGCCACGATTCATCCCCTCTGGAGCGTGGTTCGTCCCAACCCGGCAGACACCTGCATCAACTGCCATACCATCACCGATGCCATGGGTGCGGCGCGCGTACCGGATGCGCAACTGGACCTGACCGACGGCATCTCGGATCAGAACGCCAACCAGTTCAAGGCCTACCGGGAACTGTTGTTTGCGGATAATGAGCAGGAACTTGACGCGATGGGCGTGCTGGTCGACAAGCTGGTGCAGGCCACTGATGCGGCGGGCAACCTGCTGTTCCAGCTGGACGCCAACGGCAACCAGATCCTCGATGCCATGGGCAACCCGATTCCGGTGATGGTGCCGATCCGGGTCAACCCGTCCATGCGCTCGGCCGGCGCCCTGGCGAGCCCGCGCTTTTTCAATATCTTTGCGCCGGGCGGAACGCACGCCGGCCGGCTCACGCCGGAAGAACTCAAGTTGATCGCCGAATGGCTGGATATCGGCGCGCAGTACTACAATAATCCATTTGACGTACCACCCTGAGTTTCCGCAAACTAAATGGAATTTAGCCTCGACCAACCGGACAAGGATTTGCCTGTGACATTTGCCGCACGCCTGCGCGTGTTCTTCAGCCTCCTTGTGCCCTGCCTGTTGCTGCTCCCCGCCGGCGCTTCCGCCGGGGTATTCAGCAGCCTGTTTGGCAACGATCAACCGATGCAAGTCGAGGTTACTGACCCCTATATCGAGCTGCACACCGGCGCCGGACGCGGCTATCCCGTCTTCGATGTCGAGGAGCGCGGCGAGTGGATCGAGATACTCAAGCGCAAAACCGACTGGTTCAAGGTACGCACCGGCAAGGGCAAGCAGGGCTGGGTAGCACGTAAACAGCTGGAAAAAACACTGACACCTGCCGGTAAAAAGACCGAGATCCGTGACGCCACGTTCAGGGAATTCAGTGCTCACCAGGTGGAGTTCGGAGCACTTGGCGGTGACTTCGAGGGAGCAGACGAAATGACTGTTTACGGCGCCTATTTCCTGACCCCTAATCTGTCGACCGAACTCTCCTATTCCAAACTGTTCTCAACCACCTCGGATGCGAACATGTTCAATATCGGCGTGCTCATACACCCCTTCCCGGAATGGCGCATTTCCCCCTTCTTTACCGTGGGGACAGGGCTGATCCGTACCCATCCGAAGACCACCCTGGTACAGGAACGCGACCGCGATGACCAGCTCGCCCACGTCGGTATCGGTGTACGCGCCTACCTGGCCCGGCGATTTGTATTTCGCGCCCAGTACAAGAACTTTATTATCTTCAACAGCACTGACAACAACCAGGAGATCAACGAATGGCAAGCCGGACTGTCCGTCTTTTTCTAAACCTGCTCGGCCTGTGCACGCTGCTGGCCCCCGCCTGGTCTCCCCTTGTGCTGGCTGCCGGGAATGAGCAGGTGATACGCCCCGAAATCAAACGCCGTGAGGTACATACAGATGCCATCGATACCGAAGACTTCGAAATTGGCGCTTGGGGCGGCGTGATGAATATCGAGGATTTTGGCTCCAATGGCATCTACGGTGCACGCCTCACCTACCACGTCACAGAAGATGTCTTTCTGGAAACCACCTACGCTCGCACCACCGCCGGCGAAACCAGTTTTGAGCGCCTCAGCGGCTCGGCCAAAATCCTCACCAGCAGTGAACGCAATCTTGACTACTACAACCTGTCGTTCGGCTACAACCTGTTACCCGGTGAATCCTTTATCGGCAAGCACTGGGCATTCACCTCGGACTTCTACCTCATCGGCGGGGTTGGCAGCACCAGTTTTGCAGGCGATGACATGCTGACCTGGAATGCGGGTTTCGGCTATAAGGTGCTGCTGAACGACTGGCTGGCCGTGCGTCTCGATGCCCGTGACCACATCTTTGACCTGGATCTGCTGGGCGAAAAACGCACCACCAACAACCTGGAATTCAGCGGAGGCCTGTCAGTATTTTTCTGAAACGTGCGCTGCATCCCGTTCCGGTAGACAGGGCTTAACCCCCGTTTACATCCGGCCGATACCCGACGCACACACGAAAAACAGGGGATTTTCATGCGATTACTTTTTACCTCCTTCAAGCTTGCCGTGCTGCCCTTACTGGCCGGCCTGTTATTCGTCACCGCCGGCGCAACAGCCGCGCAACAGGGGCCGGCGCCGGACTTTGCGCTGAAATCCCGCAGCGGGGAAAACACACGCCTCAGCGAACACCGTGGCGAGGTCGTCATGATCAACTTCTGGGCCTCCTGGTGCGCACCCTGCCGGCAGGAAATGCCTCTGCTGGAAGAACTGTACAAGCAGTACCAACCGCTTGGGTTCACCATCCTCGGTGTCAACGTAGAACAGGACAACCACAAGGCGCTGGCCATGCTGGATGACATACCGGTGAGCTTCCCGGTCCTTTTCGACACGCAGAGCACGGTCAGCAAACTCTATAATGTTGTAGCCATGCCTACCTCGATCATCATCGACCGGGACGGCAAGGTGCGTTACCTGCACCACGGCTACAAGCCGGGCTATGAAGAAAAATACCAGCAACAGGTACGTGAACTGCTCAGGGAATAAAACGTATGCACCGGATACTTTCCACCAGCGTCATTCTGGTCCTGCTTGCGGGATGCAGCCGCATCCACCCGTGGGTCAAGCCCTATGAAAGAACCCACCTGGCCGACCCGATCATGAGTTTCAGTCGCGACCCGGTTTCCAGTGCCTATCAAGGCCATGTTTACCAGGTTCGTGAAGGCGCGCGTGGCGCGGAAGGCGGAGACGGGGGTGGTTGTGGCTGTAACTAGACGATGGCGGCGCCGGATTGCCGCCGTACTGTGCCTGGCGCCACTGCTGACAAACGGGGCCATACTCCCGGAAGATCGCGCGGACGCACTCTACCACTCCTATAATGGCGGCGGCGTGGAAGTCACCGGCCCCTCGATACTGGTGCGCAAGGGCGATGCAAAACGTTTTTCCGTCAACGCCAATTACTACACGGACAGTATCTCCAGCGCCTCAATTGATGTGGTCACCCAGGGCAGCGAATACACGGAAAGCCGCAAACAATATTCACTGGGCGTCGACTACCTGCACGCCGACACCATTATGTCGCTGAGCTACACCAACAGCGATGAAAGTGACTATAAGGCCGATACCTACAGCGCCAGTATCAGCCAGACCATGTTCGGTAACATGACCACCGTGACACTGGGTTTTTCCCGCGGCATGGACGATGTCCTGCGCAACAGGGATCCCAACTTCTCGGAAAATGCCGACCACCGGGACTACCAGCTGTCCCTGTCACAGGTACTGAGCAAGGACCTGCTGATGAGCATCAACTACGATGCCATCACCGACCAGGGTTTTCTGCACAACCCGTATCGTTCCGTGGTGTTCCTGGATCCCTCCAAGCCGTCCGGTATCGGCTTTGAGCCGGAGATTTATCCCAGGACACGCACCAGCAATGCTGTCTCCGCGAACTTCCTCTACTACCTGCCCTACCGCGCAACCGTCAAGCTGTCTTACCGCTACTACACGGATGACTGGGGTATCGATGCGCACACGGCGGAACTCGCCTATGTGCACCCCATTGGCAGTCGCTGGATCCTCGAAGCCGGCTACCGTTATTACACCCAGTCAGATGCCGATTTCTATGCGGACTTTTTCCCGCGCGCGGGCGCACAGAACTTCGAGGCGCGCGACAAGGAACTCAGCAAATACAATGACCAGACCGCCAGCGTTGGCGTCAGCTACGAACTGCTGGGGAAAAAGCGTGGATTCATCGACAAGGCGACGCTCAACCTGAAATACAGCCGCATCCTGTTCCGCTACGACAACTTTACTGACCTGACAGACCCGGATCTGCCCGATTACGAATTTACCGCCGACGTCTTCCAGGCCTTCGCCTCCATCTGGTACTGATCCAGTACACCATGTTACGTTGCCTCTGTCTTGTACTTGCCCTGCTGCTTCACTGGACGGGGGCAAGCGCCGGCTGGCTGAAGGAACAGGCCGACATCATGGGCACTCGTATCGTTGTCGAGCTGTATCATGACGACCCGGCCATTGCCCGCCAGGGCGTGGACGCCGTGCTCGCCG